>CAYVEU010000089.1:0-9106 GCA_964450015.1 uncultured Christensenella sp.
CTATGAACTATCATCTGATGTTTAACAAGTCGTCAAAACTGCCACCCTGCGGGGCGTTGCCCTTTCCGTCCAGTCCTGCTCGACCTTTGTTGCCGTCGCTCTCAAACGCCTCGGAGTATTCTTCTTTGAGCGTAGCTATAAGCTTGTCGCCGTCGGCTATCTTGCCGTCCTCGTTGAGCTTTACTCCGTCGTCGCCTACCGCTTTTGCGAGTAGCTTCCTTACCTTTTGCGGAACGCCGTGGGTATCGAATAACGCATTGAGCGCGTCGGACCTCTTTTTCGCTTCGGCTTTGGATACGGTATCGGTTTCAAAAGCTTTCAGCCGTTTAAATTCTTCGGGGTCGATATACTTCTCCCCGTCTTTCGCGTACTTGCCCAGTTCCGTCTTTGCTTCCTCAAGGTCTTTGTTCGCCTTTTCAAGCGCGGTTTTCGTCGCCGTCAACTCTTCGCTCGTTCCGTTCCCTTTCGTGGCTTGTTCGACTTCCTTTGCGTTCTCGGCGAGGATATATTCCGCGATTTCTTCCGCGTTTTCCAAGCTGCCGAGCTTTGCCAATAAATCTTCTTTCTTCATTTTTTACCTCCTGTAATTTGTTTTAAGTGCATAAAAAAAGACGGATTGTTCCGCCTTATTTCCTTGTAAATATAATTTAGCTAAGTCATTTTACACCTCCGTTTTGCCATTAAAAAAGGACACTCCGTAGAATGTCCTTGACTTTTTATACCGTATTTTGCCCTATTCCAACTGCTCCATTTCTCCCAACACATCTTCCAATCGTTTGCCGTCGTGAACTCTATAATCCATTAGTTCCGTAAACGTGCCGAAATTGTATTTGAAGTCTTCCTCGTTTTCTGCCTCGTAATGCTCAATATGCCCCTCAAAAAAGTCAACGTTACCTTCTTTGGTATGAAATGGCTCAATAAAATAATTATGCCCCTTATACAACAATAAAGTGCTGTTCATATTCTCTTTTACCAAATCATACAAATAATCTCGTGTTACCACAAAATTATCGTTGGCATAATAATCATTGCTCATGATAATATATCCTTGTTTAATTTTCTTATTGCTTTTGTCAGCGGCATCTGATCTAAACGATACTTGTCTTTCCCGACATAAACCGTTACATGCATATGCTCACCACTATGATGCTTATCATTTCCGTGTGTATCGGTATGTATTTCTAACGTTACTCTACCTAGTTCGTCATAACACGCCCTTTGCACGCCACCTTTTTTCATGTGTTTATCGATGACATTTAAGGGTGTAGATACTCTCGGCAAGCCTTTATGGTCGTTTTGAACTTCCCTAGGAATCAGAACTCCATTTTCATCCTTTGCCCACGGCGTTTTTGATATACTTATTATATCATTTCCTACCGCCTCCGTCAACTCTATCACCGTTTCGCTCTCGTCCACCATACAGCGATACATGTAATACGGTCGTTCGTTTTCAAGCGAATACAGCTTATAATCTTGCGTAGCTATTCGCCACTTCTTCCTTAACGCCTTTGCCCTATCGTCGTACCCTGCGGCGCGCATGAGCTTTTCTTCGACTTTCATTTGACGGATATTGTTCTCATACGCACGTTGCCTTTGGTCTATCGCGTAAGCTTTCTTGATTTCAACTTCGGTATACTGCATCGGCGCTTTGCTTCCCGGAAACCACACAACCAATCTATGACGGCAGTTGTAACCCGATATTATCCCGTTTCCGTCTTTCAACGGTCCGGCAAGCGCAATCTCTATCGGTCGATACGAATTGCCCTCTAACGTTCCGCTCGTGCCGTCTAGGCTCCACAGTTTACCTTGATACTTAGCGCACCGCGGCGAACAGTTGGGGTGCGACGTCGTCCAAACGTACTTGACACCTTGCGCTCTTAGCCTTGCTATATCGTTTAGGCTCGCCTCGTGTCTTACCGTCATTTCCGCTAAGTTTCTCAAAGACATCTTGCGGACCTTGCCGTTTTCTTGCGTTGCCACTACCGGCGGCTCCGCGGCTAACGCTCTTAGTGCAATAGTCATAGAACGGCGGTAATCGCGTATAATCGGTTCTCCGATAGTCACTCCAGTATTAAGCGTATTTCGAAACTCTCGCCGCGTTACGCCCTGCTTGCTGCTCATAAGAGCGAAAACGTCTACCGTGTAGTTGAAATCGTCCAACTGCGCTTTGTTTAACAAATTTTTGTTATGGACCTCTATCGCGTTTTTCAGCTCCCAATTCCATTTCCGCGCGGCGTTTACAAGCGACTTCCTTACGGCTTCACTTAAAGGTTTATCCGCAAACTTCTTGCAACATTCGGCTATCGTCTTATTAAGCCTTTTTGTCAGTTCCTCATCTGTCCAGTTATTTACGCTTGCAACGGTTATAATTTCCTTAACCTTGGTTATGCCGTCCTGCGCCTGTATCAACGCTCGCGCGGCAACGCTGTCGGTCGGCGCGTCATACGTCGTTTTCATCCTCGCCCTCGCTTCCGTCTAAATGCGGTAAATTGTCGGGGTTATCCACGCTTATACCGTCCTCAAACCGAATTAGGTTGACCTCGTTTTCCACTTCTTTGTCATTCCAGTCGGGGTGTATTTGTTTAACCGCTTCTCTCGTGGTCGCTACTCTCTGCATTTTTGCGTTGCCCCAAATATTTATTCTCGTTGCTATATCCGCCACGACGTAATCGCCAAACTCGACTTTTATCGTGGAATTGTCATAATCGAGGTCAAGCGTTGTATACGCTTCTTGCTTAACGTCCGTGTTTTTTAACAACCAAGAATTAAGAGCGACAGCTTGCGTTAATAACTGCTCAATAAACGGCTTCCATTTTTTCAGCTTTTCCTTGCGCGTATCAATGGTTACCTTGTTGCGTTCTTGTTGGCTATCCGCACTCGCGTTTATGCTTTCAAGTCCCGTTATTCCTAACGCAAACGGACTTAGTCCTGCCTTATTAATAGCCGTCGTTAATGCGGTTCTGAATTTTGCCAAGTGCTCTTCCGTCTTGTCGGGAATTGTGGAATACTGAATACCGCCGTTATCTCCTTGGTCTATATCTCCCGTAATCTTGACGTAGTTGTCGGTAAAATCGTCGTCCAATATCGGCTCGCCATCGATTTTGGGTATCATTTCCTCGGGGATATACCGCTTCGTTGCGTTCGTCCTAATCTCGTGAATAATTTTGCTATAGGCTTCGTCTAATGCGTCGAAACTGTCTATTGCGCCCTCGTAATCGCTTGCGCCGTAATCGCTGTCGGGAAATTCCAAAGACGGACTTTTATTCGGTTTATCGAAGGCTAGCATACCTTTCAACCCCGTATATGTAAACGTATTATTTTCGTCTAGCCCCATATCCTCGGCGAGCGTTGCCGTATGCGGTATAGAATCAAGCGGCACTTCAACGTCCTTGCCGTCGCCTGCACGCTTGAAAAGTTTATAAATTATACACGCGTCACGGTCGACGTTCGTCGTATATATCTCGTCAAGGCGGTACTTTTCGTTTTTGTGCTGATACCAGTTTTTGAAAATTATAGCCTTTGTAAGTCCGCGCTTTTTCACAACCTCGGCTTTGCGTATGTCGTATACTTCCATTATCGGATACTCGCTTACGCTTACGTCGTGACTGAATTTGAAAAAGACGTGACCGCCCCAACTTTCCTTTGTAGCTCCTTCTTCCAGTCTATCGTGAAGCAGTATTTTTTCCGATATCCCCTCAATAAGCTCGCGCGCGGCTTTGCTCTTCTTCTTATCCTCTTTGCCGTTCTCCCCATATACCGTAACGGAAGTAGTGTATCCGTTGCCGAAAAGTATAACGGGCATTCTCGCCGATATAAGCCCGGGAATACCTGCGTGCAACCGCCGCGCGGCAATAGGAGCTTTAACCCAAAAATAATTCGCCGCCGCATAACTTGCGCCCGACTTGTAAAACTCGTAAAGAAGCCGCCCGCTCCCCGTACTCCAAACAAGGTATTCTTCAATCCGTCGGGTAAAAGTCATGCTGTCTATCTCTCTTTCCGCGCCTATCGTGAAGCGTGGGTCGAATTTAATCCTATTGCTTAACGCCATAATATCCGCCTCCAATCGGTTCAATCTTTTTTCTTTTAGCCATTCAAAGAAATTCATTTATCCTCCTACTCGCAACAGCTTCTTCATGTGGCGCGTTGCGCTGTATTCTACGCTGTCGACAATATCGTTAAACCATTCGTTTAAGTCCTCGCGCACCTCGCCAGCCTTACCCTCTGCCCATTTACACGCTTGAAACGCCGCATATGCTTTCTTGCCTCCGACGTTGTTATTAAATTTCAACCGTCCGCGGCTCATTAGAATTATAAAGAGGTCTATTCTCTCTTTAATCGTAGCTTTATAACTGCCCGTAACGGGCGGAAGCCCCTGCCGTTCAAATTCAGCCTTTAAATCGGCTATATAGTTTTGTTCGGCGTTGTCGACGAAAACACCCTCTATGTTGCAACCTGCCGCAAGCCACCGTTTTACTGTGCTAATGAGTATAGCTGTTTTTTCTCTGTATCCGCACTGCTTGAACGGCTCTACATCAACGATACCCAGTTCCGAAAAATCGCCTTTGAACCCTGCAAGCGAAATGCTGTTCATTGCTCCTGTTGCACCCACGTCCACGCCCACCGTGTATTTGGGATAGCGTATATAATCGAGGTCCGCCACCTGTTTATCATAATCGAGATAGTCGGTGTAGATATGTACGCCGTGGCTTCCTCTTTCCCCGAGAATTTTCGTCGTATAATAAAAACTGCCGACTGGGTATAACCTTTCGGCAGCTTCTATTTTCGTTTCCGTCATTATCGGGTTGTCCCTGAACGACCAGTGCGTATAATACCATTCTTTTGTTTTGGCAACCTTGTCCATATCTGCCCTTATGCTCGCAGGACAGTTGCCTAAAATTTTAGCCTTGTTTATGTAATCGCCGTAAACCCACTTAGTCGGCTCGTCGCCGTTAAGCGTCCAAATAGTGAACGGATAATCAAAACCCGACTGCCGGGAAAAGCATTCGTCTATAAACTTTTTATTAGCTGTATTTACCTCGTCCACCAATATCGTGTCTATCGACTTGCCAAGTATCTTCGCCCATTTACCCGCGTCCGCATATCCGGCAAGCAAGACTTTCTTGTCGCCGTTCGGCGTGCGCACTCTCAAATAATGTCCGCCTATCTCATCCTTGCGCATTTTGCAGTAGGCTTGAAATTGCTTAAGCATTCCCATCTCGCCGTCAAGGATATTGTCATAAATCGCGTTGTAGTCAAGTCCGGCAATTAAATGTAAATAGTTCTTGCTTTTACTCACACGGTAGAAAAAGGCTTGTATCGCCGCCACCGTCTTACTTGAACGCGTCGTACCTTCCAAAACCAACAATCGCGTTTTATCCCGCGTGGCAAGTGCCAGTAAGTCGAGGTGTTTATTCGTCAGTGTCAGTCCCATCGTCCACCCCTTCGACCTTTCGAGCGCTTAACGCGTCTAATACCGCGCCCACGGCTGTCATATTCTGTCTTTCTTCTTCAGTTTCCCTAACTTCGGGCTTGTTCTTCCATTGTTCAGGTCTACGGTTGTTTAACCAGTAAATTTGCGCCAAAGTGTCGGGCTTGATATATACTTCTTCCGTCACCATTTTTATGACTTCAGTTTCCTTGACAAGTTTGCCCTTGTCAAATATCTTCTCCCTAAGTTTAACCGCCTTCTTAACCTCAACCACGCCGCCGAGCGTATTCTTATGGAGTGCTTCCACGACCTCGTTATCGTAGATTTCCTTGCCCCTTTTTAGGGCTGCCGAAAGTGCCGATTCTTTATTTTTATATACTCTAAACGTACTATAAGCTATATTTAATTTTTTAGCTATATTTTCTTCACTAATACCATCTCTTACCCATGATTTAATTAATTCTAAGTTAGGAAGTATATATTCTTCATACTTATTCTTACTTTTTGTATTATTCATAAGTAGTTTATATTACCTCCCAAAATTAATTAATTTATATATTAAGTAGATATCTTTACCGCCTTTCCTCCCGTTAAATTCTCCCAACGCGTAATTATTACGTCACAATATTTAGGGTCAATTTCGGCAGCATAGCAAACTCTTTCCGTTTGCTCGCACGCTATTAACGTCGTGCCGCTCCCGTCAAATATATCGAGCACTTTACCGCCCTTCCTCGTGCTATTCTCTATCAACCTAGCAATAAGCGCAACGGGCTTCATAGTCGGATGTTCTTCGTTCTTTGTCGGTTTCTTAAATTCAAGCACCGTCGTTTGCGTTCTATCTTCCGTAAAGTAATGAGCCGAACCGTCCTTCCATCCGTAGAAACAAGGCTCGTGTCGCCATTGATAGTCTTGTCTGCCAAGCGTCATTTGGCTTTTAGCCCAAATAAGCTGTTGGCGCACGATAAGGTTCTCGGCGTTTAATGCGTTCTCGACTTCGCGTTGAGTTCTTGACGCGTGCCAAACGTAAAAACTCCCGCCGTCTTTCAATGCCTCGCGCATATGCTTAAATGCTTGCGTTAAAAACGCCTCATACTCTGCGCTGTCCATTTCGTCGTTTTGAATGGTTAATCCGTCTTTGGTCTTGCCTTTGTACGCCACGTTATAAGGCGGATCTGTTACTACGCTATCAATCTCGCCTTTCGCTTCCCCTAAAAGTATGTCGATAACTTCCGCTTGCGTACTGTCGCCGCAAATCAGGCGGTGGTTGCCGAGTTGCCATATATCGCCGAGCTTACATATCGGTTCGATATTTTCGTCAATTTCGGGGACGTCATCTTCTATTATTTCCGCACTGGCTTCTTCGCCAAGCGGCAACTCCCAGTCTAAATCTAAATCGCCAAAGTCCAAGCCGTCCAATTCGCTTTTCAGCATATCGAAATCCCAATCCGCAATCTCTGCGGTTTTGTTGTCTAAAAGCCTGTATTTACGCTTCTGTTCGTCGGTTAACCCGCTTTTTATTACGCATTCGACTTCCGTATATCCTAGCTCTTTAAGAGCCTTATATCGCGTATGCCCGGCTAATATAACGTTGTCCTCGTCAAGGATAATCGGCGCAATATACTCGCATTGCTCAATGCTTTTCTTGACTGCCGCCACCGCGCCGTCGTTCTTACGCGGATTGTTTTCATACGGCTTTATTTCACTTATCGGTACGGTTATAATTTGCATATCTATCTCCTTATTTGCATAAGAAAAGGACGGGGAATTGTTATCCTCGCCCTCGTTCCGCTGATTATATCATATCACAAAAAAAGCGTGGGGTTTCGTGGGTTTTAGTGGGTTTTAGTGGGGAGTTTTTAAACGCTTCCACAATCCGTTAAACTTTTCCACCTCTTCGATTGCCTCTTTGTTAAGCTCGCGCTTCGTATAATACAACTCATAGTCTAAAAACCGCGCAACCTGCTTCCACGACTTACTAAGCATATATCGTTGTTGAATAAGTGTCCTACTTATGTAACTTATAGAGCTATGAGTGGTTATCTCGACCAATGCTGCCTTGTAATGCCACAAGTGCTCCATGTATTCCGCTAGCTTATCTTGAAGCTCCGCGCGTCGAATCGCCTTGTTAACCTCACCGTCCGTGTTCTTGCCGCTTTTGCCACCCTCTCTCGGTGCAACTGCGTGAATGTCGGATAAGCTTTCGAGCGTTTCCTCGGTACTTTGAATAAGACGATTAAGCCGTCTTGCGTTTTCTAAAAATTCTCTAGCTGTTACCATATTACACCTCCTCTACATAGCACCACGACTGCGGCGGGCGGGTAAGCTCAAACTTTTTTGCCCACGCGTCATAATGGCAATGCGTATTGGGGTAAAGCGCATATAGCCATTGTTCTTCAGTCATAAAGCCCGCTTTCTTGAACTCTCCCAACTCTTTCGGCTTGTCGTAGATTACGAGGTCGGAGATGTGTAAGGCGTAAAGCGGTTTCCCTTGTCCGTAATCCCATAATTCATCTCTTGTAAGACAATGTTTTTCTCCGCCGTCATAATATCCACATAGTCCTGCAATAACTTCAAATTGATATTCTTGTATGTGGTCGCATACAAACTCGCCGATAATTTTACCCTCTTTCCCATAAAGCGAACTAGCTATTAACGAATAGTCAGCGTATGTTTTTATAAATAATGGTGCATTTTCGTCGTATGTCGTTCCGTAAATATCATCGCCCTTATGTATAACTCCAATTAACCTCTCTTTGCGTTTTGTCATGTAGATATAGTCCTTAAACGGCGTTTCCAACTTCGGTTTTCTCTTTACTAAAAGAATCGTCTGCTCTCCGCTTGTTATTTGCTCACATTGTTGCGGCGATACCGATTGCATTATTGCTTTATTCATTGCTCCCCTCCCTTTCGTTTTCAAACCAATTATCGAACTCATAAAGTCTTTCGTCGATTCTATCAGATATGGCTCTTAAATCACTCATTAAGTCGCGCAGTGTTTCCGCTTCATTCTCTATACTTGCCGTTTTAAGCGTATAAAAGTATTCCGCAATTTCGTCAAGCACAACGATTTCAGCCGTAGTTTTTTGCTTCTCGTCGCTATTGTAACGCTGTAATGCCTCGTCTGTGCATTTCGCGGTTACTTCGTGATAGCTTGTGATTTTTTGAGTTTCTTTGTCCCTGTAAATAACAAGTTTCATTCTGCCACCTCCAACATGTAAAATTTTTCCTCTATAAGTTCTTCGGGAGAATCGTAGTAATCGTTGATACTTTCGGGGTCTGAATAATACCATGTACATTCATGTGCTTTTCCGTCTGACTGTAGCGCAAAGTATAAATCGTATAAATTCCCACCGTAGTTGTCTATTTCACAGCACAAATCTTCGTCGCAGTATATCTTGCCTTTGTATTCGTACTTTTTCATCCCCGCACCTCCCACTTGTTGCCGATAACCTCAAATTCGTCCATATACACCGATTTATCAAACGGGAAATGCGGTACTCCGTCATATAATTGCGAATAAAATCCGATATCTTCTGCCTTTGCCATAAACGCCATACCTTTATAAACGACTATTTGAATATGAGTTTCTTTTCCTTTTGCAGTGTTTACATAATGCGCCTTTATTTTATCCCCCTCGAACACATCCTTGCCGTTCTTATCGGTCGTTACCCATTGTCC
>CAYVEU010000090.1:0-9080 GCA_964450015.1 uncultured Christensenella sp.
TTCCGATATGAAATTACTTAATTAAGAAAATTTTAATGTTTTTAATATTTAATATTAACGGTAGTAAAATTTGACAGAGCATTGTCAACTGTGTAATTCTATGTTATAATACACTTGAATTTCGGAATGCACTATATATGGATAAGACAAAAACGATATATAAGCTAATACTGATTTGTTTTTTTGCGGCGGCGTTCGGAGCAATCGTCTTGACGGGCGGCGCGAATTTTGCGTACGCCGCGACCGAGTTTGCGGACGCGCCGACGACAAAGTCCGTCACTGCAGTCGTAGGTTACGAGATTTCCTACGAAGGAGCGGTTACCTATCGACGCGGCAATTACGTCGCAAATACCTATGCTAAGGATATAAAAGCGGTTTTCGACCTTAACGGCGCAAGTTCGTATAAATTGGACGTAACAGTAGACGGATATACCGCCGACGGCAAAGTTACGCCCGCGACCGCGGCTACCGTAGCTTATGACGTGAAAGTATCGGGCAAAGTGGAAATTTTGCTTACGACGTATAGCGGCAACGAGATTTTGGGTTCGGTCAAGTCGACCGTATTCAGCGACGTGGACGCGCCGTTGACGCCTGCCGAAAAGCCGATGGATAAGTGGCTTAAAAACGGAGAGTATTACGATATCAGCTTACCGTTGGAAGCTTTTCGCGACGAATTGAGCGGACGAGGAGATATTTATTACCGTTACGACGTAGCCGGCGAAGAAAAGAGCGTTATGAAAAAACTGAGTTCCGACGACGCGCTTACGTTGGTTGCTCACGACGCCGGAACGCTCACGGTATATTATTTCGACAACGCGTACAACTGTAAAATCGTCGGGTACGGTTACGACAAGTTCGATAAAGTGCCGCCGTCCGCGCCTATAATTACCGTTACGCCCAACGTCGACCCGTCGACGGCTAACGGTTACGCCGCGTATTTTACGGTCTCGATAGACTATCCCGTCGACGCCGAAAGCGGTTTGGCGGATAAACAGTACTACACTTTGATAACGACTTCGGGCGAGCGGGAAGAATACGTTGCGCCGTTTGAATTGACAGCCGCTAAAAACTACGAGATACGCGCAAACGCGACGGACAATGCGGGCAACGTTTCCGAAACGGTTGTCGCCAAGGTGAAAGCGACGGATTTCGACCGTGTAGAGCCCACCGTGGACAACGTGCAGGTGACGGTAGATATAAGAAAGAGTCCGTCCTTTACCGTTACGCTGTCGGCTTACGACAATTTGAGCGGTATTGCCAAAGCGTATATAGACGGTACGGATAAAACGCTTGCGTCCGCGGGCGCAAACGACGCGTATACCGTTTCGTTCGACGCCTTTGATTTGACGGGGTTCGTGATAAAGACCGAGGACAGGGTGGGGAACGTGGCGATAAACCGTGTGGCGTTGAACTATTTCGGGGAAACGGTTGCGGAAAAATTCAAACGCTACGGCGAGGCTTACCGCGCGCTTGACAAGGCGAAATACACGGAAGACAGCTTGACCGAGATAGAAAACTGCTATTTGCGGATAAACACTTTGATAGAGATAAACGGCGTCGAAGCCGAGTTTAATACGGTGTTTGCCGAGTTGGACGAGGCGCTGAACGGCACGGATAAATTTATTTACGTTATCGACAATCCGCCTCGGTATCTTTCGGGAGCGCTGACGTTTAAGGCGGATACCGCCGATTTCGACGGTTACGTTTTGGGCGACGAGATCAAGTTGGTTATGTCGAGCGAGCACGTAGACGGCGATTACGTCAATACGGCAGGTTTTAAAGAGGGCTTTTACGACTGCTTTACGTTGAAAATATTCCATAACGACAGGGAAGTCGGAAATTTGAATAGCGGAATCAAAGTTTCCGTGAATATGCCGGTTGGGTTTTACGAAAGGCGTTACGCGCTCGTAAATATCGCAGACGGCGAGACCGTGGAAATAGCTACGGTAAACAACAAAATAGAATTTACTTTGCATAGCGGCGGTTCGTTTGCGTTGGTAATAAGCGGAAAAAACACTCCCGCAAGCAACGCGGCAAATGCGCCCAAGACCGTTTCGGTATTCGGACACAGGTTGAGCTACGGCGCGTTTTTCGGCTCCGTTTTCGGCGTTTTGGGCGGGGTTATAATTATTATCGTCGTGCTGATAGTCATAAGGAAAAAGAGAGGATAGGCGTATGTTGACGGCGATAAAAGGCTATGCATTGGACGGTATAAGCGGTTTTTCCGTGGACGTGGAAGTTTTCACCCAAAAAGGATTGCCGTCTTTTGAAATGGTCGGACTTGCTACGTCGGCGGTCAAAGAGGCGAAAGAAAGGGTCAGGTCGGCGATAAAAAACAGCGGATTTGAGTTCGGACAGTATAAAACGGTCGTCAACCTCGCGCCTGCGGACGTCAAAAAAGAGGGTTCGGCTCTCGATTTGGCGATAGCGGTCGGGTATTTGGCGAGTATCGGCGCTATCCCCAATAAAAACTGCGGAGAGTACGTATTTTTGGGCGAACTCGGGCTTGACGGGAGTCTGCGGCGGATAAACGGCGTTATGCCGATGATAATATCCGCGTTGCAAGACGGCTACAAAAAATTCGTAATACCGTTTGAAAACGGCAAAGAAGCCGCATTTATCCCCGAAGCGGAAACGTACGCCGTCAAAGACTTGTCGCAGGCAGTGAACCTTTTAATAGGCTTGGAAGTTCAAAGAGTAGAGGCGGCGGATTATTCTACGGGCATTAAACCCGTTTACGACGTCGATATGGCGGATATAAAAGGACAAAGCATGGCAAAACGCGCCTTGGAAATAGCCGTAAGCGGCGCACACAATTTGCTCATGTGCGGGTCCCCTGGTACGGGCAAGACGATGCTTGCAAAATGCGTGCCCGGAATAATGCCTGAAATGACGTATGAGGAAGCAATAGAGGTAACGAAAATCCATTCGGTAAGCGGATTGGTGAACGCGGAAGAGGGCATAGTGAGGACGCGACCGTTCAGGTCGCCGCATCACACCGCGAGCATATTCAGTTTGACGGGCGGCGGAACGAAAGCGCGACCGGGAGAAGTCAGCCTTGCCCATAACGGCGTACTGTTTTTAGACGAGATGCCGGAGTACGCAAGGAAGACTTTGGAAGCGTTAAGGCAGCCGCTGGAAGACGGAGTTATAACCGTTTCCAGAGTGAATAAAACGGTGGAGTACCCCGCGGACTTTATGCTTATCGCCAGTATGAACCCGTGTCCGTGCGGCTACTTCGGGAGCAAGTCGAAGGAGTGCACCTGCACGCAGCGGGAGATAGTAAAGTACCTTTCCAAAATAAGCGGACCGCTTATGGATAGAATAGATTTGTACGTCGAAGTCAACAATATCGAGTACGGCGAGTTTAGGGATAGGCAGGCGGCGGAAAGCAGCGCGACCGTCCGCGAGCGTGTGGAGCGAGCGCGGGAAATCCAGCGCAGACGGTTCGTCGACGACGGTATCCGCGTAAATTCGCAAATGAACAATTCGTTGATAAAAAAGTATTGCGCAATAGACGATTTGAGCGAAGAAATGCTGAAAAGAGTCTTCGAGCAAAACCGTTTGAGTCCGCGGTCCACTATGCGTATATTGAAGACGGCAAGGACGGTGGCGGACATTGCGGGGCGGGACTCGATTGCGTTCGAAGATATGGCGGAAGCCGTTCTTTATAAAACCGTAGAGAGAAGGGAGCTTACGTTTCAATGAAATTATCGGTAAAATTCAAGTTGTTATACGCGATGACGAAAGCGCAAGGCGTAGGCCGCGTGACCGCCGACAAGCTTTTGGAAAAAGCCGATTTGGAAGACAAAGAGCGGTTTTTATCCAGCATTGCGCCGATTTGCGCCGACAAGGAATACGCGAGTATCGTTAGCGAGTTGGAAACAATCGATTTCGACGCGCTTGCCGAACGGTTGGACAGGAAAAATATCCGTGCGATAACTTGTTTCGACAATGAATATCCCGACAGCTTGAAGCCGTATCGGGACAGACCGATAATTCTCTATTGCAAAGGCGATATAACCTTATTAAGGGAGCCTTGTTTCGCAGTTATAGGCACCCGTTTCCCGACAAAATACGGCGAACGGGCAACGAAAGATTTTGTGACGGAACTAGCGAAAAGGTTTTGTATAGTAAGCGGAATGGCAAGAGGAATGGACGCTTGCGCGCACGCGGCGGCGATTGCCGCAGGCGGTAAGACGATAGCCGTTTTGGGCTGCGGTGTAGACGTTGTTTATCCGCCCGAGAACGTGTCGTTGTATTCCGATATTTTGGCGAGCGGCGGACTGATAATAAGCGAATACGAAGCGGGAGAACCGGCGAAAGCGTTTAATTTTCCCGCAAGGAACAGGATAATAAGCGGACTTTCGACGGGTGTGCTCGTGACCGAAGCCGGGATAAAGAGCGGAACCATGCTTACCGTCAACGCCGCCGAAAAACAGGGCAAGGCGATATTCAGCGTACCGGGGAGCATATACAGCAAAGCCAGCGAGGGTTGCAACAGGAGCATAAGGGAGTGTCAGGCGCGAGCGGTTTTGGACGTCAACGATATTTACGACGAACTCGGGCTCAAAAAACAGGATTTATCAAAACCTAAGCCCGTACAGCTTGACTTTAACGAGGCAACGATAGTAAAATTGCTGAGTGAGAATGGTGAAACTCATTTCGAAGAGATACTGGAAAAAGTAAATTTAAGCGTTCCGCAGTTGTCGGCACTTTTGGTGAAGATGGAGGCGGAGGGGCTTATCTATAAAATAAGATATAATTTTTGGAGTGTGAGATGAAACTTGTAATCGTGGAATCGCCGACTAAGGCGAAAACTATTCAAAAGTATTTAGGCGCGGGATACAGAGTGCTTGCCAGCGGCGGGCACGTTTGCGATTTGCCCGAAAAGAGTTTGGGAATAGACATAGACGACAATTTCCGACCCGAATACGTTCTCGTCAAGGACAAAAAAGAGCTCATTAAAAAACTCAAACAAACGGCGAAAGCCAGCGAAAGCGTCTATCTCGCAACCGACCCGGACCGCGAGGGCGAGGCTATAAGTTGGCATCTAAGCAACGTTTTGGAGCTCGGCGATCAGGCGCAGAGAATAGAATTCAACGAGATAAGTTCTCGTGCCGTCAACGCCGCTATACGCTCGCCGAGAGCGATAAATATAAACTTGGTCAACGCGCAACAGGCACGCAGAGTTTTGGACAGGCTCGTAGGTTATAAAATAAGCCCGATTTTGAATCAGAAGATAAAGCAAGGCTTATCGGGCGGCAGAGTGCAAAGCGCGGCGCTTAAAATGATTGTCGACAGAGAGCGCGAGATAAGAGCGTTCGTGCCCGAGGAGTACTGGAATATATTCGCAATGCTCATAAAAGACGGCAAGTCCAATCCGATGAAAGCGTCTTTAAACGACAAGAACGGCAAAAAACTGAAAATTTCCGACGCAGACACGGCGAACGCCGTTTTGGCAGACTTGAAGACGGCGGACTACAAGGTCGACAGCGTCAAACGCGGAGTCAGCAAGTCGCGCGCTGGCGCGCCGTTTACAACCAGCACGCTGCAGCAAGACGGTTCGTCCAGACTGCAACTCAGTGCGCCCGACGTTATGAAGATAGCGCAACAGCTTTACGAAGGTATCGATTTGGAGGGCGAAGGGCATACCGCTCTCGTAACATACATCCGTACCGACTCGGTCAGGGTGTCGCAGGAAGCGCAAGCCGCCGCTCTCGATTTTATCAAGAAGCATTACGGCGACGAGTATGCGCCCGAAAAGCCGAACGTCTATTCCTCGAAAGGAAGCAACGTTCAGGACGCGCACGAGGCGATAAGACCTATAACGCTCGACAGAACGCCCGACAGCTTGAAGACGAAATTGAGCCGCAATCAGTACCGCTTATACAAACTTATTTACGACCGCTTTTTGGCAAGTCAAATGGCGGAAGCCGTTTACAACACGTTAAACGTGCACATAAACGGCGAAGTCGGAAGCGACGTCTACGGATTTAAGATTACCGGCAAGACGGTAAAATTCAAGGGCTATACGGTAGCTTACGAGAACGAAAAAGAGGACGAGGAGAATCCCAACGACAGGCTTCCCGACATAAACGACGGCGACGAATTGAAGTTGAAAGAATTAAAGCACGAGCAAAAGTTTACCAAAGCTCCGCCGCGGTATACGGACGCAACGTTTATAAAAGCGATGGAAGAAAACGGCATAGGACGTCCTGCGACTTACGCGTCTACCGTCAACGTTTTGTCCAAACGCGAATACACGGCAAAGGACGGCAAGCAGATCGTACCTACCAATTTAGGGGAAACGGTCGTCACGTTTATGGAAAAGAATTTTGCCGATATAGTGGATATTCAGTTCACCGCGTCGATGGAGAGCGAACTCGACGCCATAGTAAACGGCACTGAGTGGCAAAAGATAATAGCCGACTTTTATCCGCCGTTTTTAAAGAGCCTCAACAACGCCTATGCGGGCGAGAGAAAAATCAAACTGGAAGAGGAAGTCAGCGACGTAATATGCGAAAAGTGCGGCGCGCATATGGTTGTAAAGACGGGCAAATACGGCAAGTTTTTGGCGTGCCCCAATTATCCCAAGTGCAAAAATATTAAAAACATCGTGGAATCGGTCGGCAAATGCCCGAGGTGCGGCGGCGATATCGTCAAAAAGAAGACTAAAAACGGCAAAATCTTTTACGGCTGCGGCAATTATCCGGAATGCGACTTTATGAGCTGGGAACTTCCCGCTCCCATATTCTGTCCCGATTGCCGTCATGTTATGAGAATGATTGTCAAAGGAAATTCCACCAAATACGTTTGCACGAATAAGACTTGCAACAAGACGATAATCCAAGAGAGTTCGGCGGACGCGGCGGTTGAGGGCGATGGAGAAAACGATTAAGATTATCGGCGCCGGGCTGGCGGGCTGCGAAGCCTGTTATCAGCTGGCTAAACGCGGCGTTGACGTAATTCTTTACGAAATGCGCCCCAAAGTACGCACTGCGGCGCACAAAACCGACTGTTTCGCGGAGTTGGTTTGTTCCAATTCTTTAAAGAGCGAGGACGAAAACACGGCGCAAGGCGCGTTAAAACGTGAAATGCGCGCGCTCGACAGTTTGATTTTGAAGGCGGCGGACAAGTCGCGGGTGCCGGCAGGCGGCGCGCTGGCGGTGGATAGAGAACTGTTCTCCGAAACCGTCGAAAGAGAAATACGCGCGTTCGATAACGTTAAAATAGTTCGCGAGGAGTGCGTCCGTTTCGACGAAAACACGATAATCGCGGCAGGACCGCTCGCAAGCGACGGGCTGTGCGAAGCGATACAAAAGCTATGCGGCGGGGAATTTTTGAGTTTTTACGACGCCGTTGCGCCTATAATCACCGCGGAGAGCGTGGACTTTTCGAGGGCGTTTAAGGCGGGACGGTACAATAAAGGCGGCGACGACTATATAAATTGCGAACTGGACAAAGACGAGTACTACGCTTTCGTGGAAAATTTGGTAAACGCGGACAAAGTGATACTCAGGGAGTTCGAGAAAAGGGACGTCTTTAACGCCTGTATGCCAATAGAAGTTATGGCGGCAAAGGGCGCGGACACGTTGAGGTTCGGACCGCTCAGACCCGTAGGGCTTATAAATCCCGTCACCGACAAACGCCCGTTTGCGGTCGTTCAGTTGAGAAACGAGGACGCTGAGGGGCGGCTGGTAAACTTAGTCGGATTTCAAACCAACCTGAAATTCGGTGAGCAAAAGAGAGTGTTTTCCATGATACCTGCGTTAAAGGACGCGGAATTTGTAAGGTACGGGGTTATGCACAGGAATACTTTCGTCAACGCGCCGAAAATTCTCGGGAAAGGTTTCGAGCTTAAAAACTTCCCCACGGTGTTCATAGCGGGGCAGCTTAGCGGGGTCGAGGGGTATGCCGAGAGCGCGGCAAGCGGGATAATCGCGGGAATAAACGCGTATAAGCGCTTGAAAAACGAGGACTTTTTCCTACCGCCCGAAACGACGATGATAGGCGGGCTTATGAAATACTTGGGTTCGGAGAATAATAATTTTCAGCCGATGCACGTAGGGTTCCCCCTTACGCCCGAGCTGGGAATAAAGATTAGGGACAAACAAAAAAGAAAAGAAGCGTATTCCGTTCGGGCGCGAGCCGACTTTGCCGAATACGTCAAAATATTATAATCAAGGAGTATTGCGTTATGGAAATGAAAGCGACGACGATATGCGCGGTTAAACGTAACGGTGTGACCGCCGTGGCAGGCGACGGACAAGTTACGATGGGACAGAGTATCGTAATGAAAGGCAACGCTAAAAAGGTAAAGAGAATTTACGACGATAAGGTAGTGGTCGGATTTGCGGGCAGTGTGAGCGACGCGTTTACTTTGAGTGAAAAATTCGAGGAGATGCTGCAAAAATATTCGGGAAACCTCATGCGGAGCGCGGTGGAGCTTGCGGAAAGTTGGAGAAAGGGAACTTTACGGAATTTGGAAGCAATGTTAATCGTCGCAGACAAGGACAACCTCTACGTTATAAGCGGCGACGGCAACGTTATAGACCCCGAAGAAGGCGTGTGCGCGATAGGCAGCGGCGGAAATTATGCGTTGAGCGCGGCGCGTGCGCTTCTGGAAAATACGGATATGGGCGCGGAGGAGATAGCGCGTAAGGCTATGAAAATCGCGGGCGATATTTGCATTTTCACAAACCACAACGTAGTTGTCGAAACCGTTTAGAAAGCGCGTTCATCGCACGGTACGGGCTGCGCTCGGTTGCGAGATTCGCCAGTTACACGCCCGTCTAACGCGCGACCGTACTTTCACCAGATTTTAAGAGAAGGAGATAATTGATAATTATGGAACTTACACCGAAACAGATAGTTGCAGAGCTTGACAGATATATTATAGGACAGTACGAAGCTAAACGCGCGGTTGCGGTAGCTTTGAGAAACCGGTACCGCCGTCGTATGTTGCCCGCGGAAGTCCGCGAGGAAATCACGCCGAAAAACATCATTATGAAAGGACCTACGGGCGTAGGCAAAACGGAAATCGCAAGACGTCTTGCAAAACTCGTACGCGCGCCGTT
>CAYVEU010000091.1:0-8985 GCA_964450015.1 uncultured Christensenella sp.
TTTGAATGAATTGTAAAAAGCCGTAAACAATACCCGCAAGTAAGCCTTTGCGCGCCCCAAACATATAAGAATAAATCATAAGCGGCAGTAAACTTGCAAGCGTTATCGACCCGCCTTGGGGGAGTTCGAGAAAACGAACGTAGCTTAAAGCGAAGCTCATGGCTATGCATACGGCGGCATACGTAATGGATTTGGTTTGGTTTTGTTCCGTTTTCTTTTTTCCGAAGACGAGAGCAACGGCTAGGCATATCGCTATTAAAATTGCGGTGAAAACGTAGAGCATTACTTCGTTGCCGACGTTTACGTCTTCGGCGTCTTTATACGTTATTACCATATTCGCTATGATTATCGCGGCGATAAAAGTGCCTACTATTGCCAACGCAATTCGGGAAAACAATTTGAATTTGTCTTTTTTAAATAAATTGATAATTAAACCGCAAATTGCCAAAACTATTACGGAACAAAGAAGGCAAACAACAGGGATAAAAGTAGCAAGTTCGATATAGCCTTTGGAAACGTATTCGTCAAGCTTCATAGAGAGCAATATCCCGATTAGTCCGATGGAATATCCGACAGTCATACCGCCGACGGTTTTTCTAAAAGATTCGACGATTTCGGGGCGAAATTTTTTGACAAAGAGAGCCAAAACGGCGATAATTACGATTAAAACTATCGTAAGATACAGCGAAACCGTTGCGGCTTTGTCAAAGCTGGAAAGGGTGTTAAAGGGTTCTGTAAACATTTTTTCTCCTTTTCCGGGAGCTTGAAAAAAGAAAATCCTTAGTATATTCGAGATTACTAAGGAAAAAACAAGCCTTTCTTTCGGGAGTACTAACTCCATCAAGTTCAAAGGGTGTAATCTCAGACAGCGACTTTTCGCTGTCACCCCCGGCAATTTATTAAGATGACCTTATTATATTGCATTGCGACGTATATATCAACGGATTGCCAAAACTTTTTTAATTTGTTAAAATAAAACTATGAACGGGCTAATAGTCGAAAAATTGAATATAAAATACACGTACGGCGTATTAGCCGTATCTAATTTATCCTTTGAAACGAGCGTTGGAGAAATTTTTGCGGTGCTCGGCGGAACAGAAGCTGGGAAAACTACGCTTTTAAAGTGTATCGCAGGTTTGGAAAATAGATGGACGGGCAGAATTTTATTAAACGATAGAGATATTCTAAACGTAAAAACGAAAGAGCGCAACGCGTGTTACGTCACGTCCGACGGTATGTTTTTCAAAAGGCGAAGCGTATATTATAATTTGTATTATCCGCTGAAAATACGAAAAATGTCTCAATCAACAGCCCAAGAAACCATACGTAATGCGTTACCAAAAGTCGGTTTAGGCGAAAGTATTTTAACAAAGAAAATTTCCGCTCTTTCGGCTGTGGAAAAATGTAAAGTTGCGCTTGCGAGATGTTTTTTGCGCAACGCAGAGGTATATTTAATAGACGATCCGTTAAACCAACTTAACGCCGAAGAAAGAGAAGATAATTTTAAACAATTATCGGATTTATTAAAGGAGCTTGCGCGCTCGGCAATAGTTATTTACGCGACAGATAACGGTGACGAATGTAGGAAATTGGAATGTAAAACAGTTTTTTTGAATTACGGAATACCCATTCAATACGGGGAAATATCCGACATTATTGCTAATCCTTGTTCGTTGACCGTTTTGGAAAAATTTTATTGTGACAGCAAAAAAGAAAACGTGATTTTAAATGCCGACGAGAATCCGTATATCGTGTTTGACGGCGAAAGAGTCGATTTGGAGAGAGAAAAACTAATCGACGATATTTTTATAGGCAAGACGGTCGTTGCGGCGCAAGTTAATGAAAAAATAAAAATTTACGACGCGGCAAGCGAACGAATAATATATTTTAATTGACATTTACGCATACTTATTTTATACTGTTACCGTAACCTGAAATCGATGAGCAATTCGGAGATAACGCTTACTTAAACTAAATGAACGATAATTGGTTTACAGTATTTAAGCTCCGATTTGTATCGGAGTTTTTTGTTATATTAAGCGGTGAGGTGCAAAATGAAAAGAATAGGAGTCGTAGGAATAGTAGTAAGCGGCGACAGGGCGGCGGTAGCGGAACTTCAAAGTATATTAAGCGATTTTTCCGACATAATAGTCGGGCGTATGGGGGTACCGTTACCGGAAAATCATATTTCCGCCATAAGCTTGATTGTGCGTGGAGAGAACGAACGGCTCGGCGCGCTTACGGGGAAACTGGGTAGACTAAATAACGTGAACGTAAAATCGGCGTTGACTGCCGTAGAAATTCAGGAGGATTAAAATGAAAAAAGGTATTCTTATATTTGTAGTGTTAATATGCGCAGCGACCACGTTTTTTGCTATGGTCGGTTGTACACAAAACGGCGAAGACATTGAAATCAACGTAGTTGTGCCTGACGGCGCGCCAGCATTGGCGGTTGCTCCCATTATTTCGTCGTTAAAAGTCGACGGCTATAAAATTAATTTTGAAATAGTAGCCGGAGCTACTGATATTGCCGCAAAGGTAGCAAACGGGACGGCGGATATAGCAATTATGCCGACTAACGTCGCGGCAAAACTTTTTGTCAGCGGCTCTGCCGATATAAAGATGGTAGCAGCAAACGTTTACGGGCTTTTATATCTTGTCGGCACGGAAAGCGTATCTTCGGTCGGCGATTTGCGAGGAAAGAAAATACTTTGCACGGGGCAGGGTGGAACTCCCGATTTCGTTCTTCGTTATATCTTGGCGCAAAACGGTATCGGCGCAAGTGAAATGAACGTAGAGTACATTTCACAAGGAAGCGACGCGATAGCGGCACTCAAACAAAATACGGCGCAGTATGCGGTGCTAGGCGAACCAGCCGCGACTATGGCGGTGAGTAAAGCGAACGCTTCGGTTGTATTCGACTTGCAGAGCGAGTGGAATAAATTGACGGGGTTCAGCGGTTATCCGCAAGCGGGAACGTTCGTTAAAGACTCGGTACTCAGCGATCACTCGGCGTTCGTTAAGAAATTTTTAAGCGCAATGAAAGCAAATACGGAATGGATAGTCGACGGCAAAAATCTCGACGCCGTGAATGAGACTTTGAAGTCGTTCAACAGCACTAATACTTTTGCTTCGGCGGAAGTTATAAGTCGTTGCAATATCCGTTACGAGGATGCGGTTAGCGCAAAAAACAATATTAAAAATTATTTGAGTATAATGTCCGAATTTAACGCGCAGTTTATCGGCGGGAAGTTGCCGGAAGACGAATTTTTTGTAAAGGTGGATTTGGATTAATCAATGAAAATCGACGGGAAACTTAAAATTCTCAATATAATTTATCCATTGGTTGCGTTGGGGTTGCTCATTGCATTATGGGCAATCTCCGCCGCCGCTGTGGGTAAGGAGATTATCATTCCCTCGATTGGTTCGACGTTTAAGGAACTTTGGGCTCTAATAAAAACCGCTTCATTTTACCGCGCGATAGGGAATACGATTTTAAGAACGTTAGCAAGTTTTGTTATTGCGACGGGAAGCGCGTTGATATTAGGTTTATTATCGCTTTTTAAGCCGGTAGAAATGGTATTTTCGCCTATTATAAAAATTATAAGAGCAGTCCCTACGATGAGCGTTATTTTATTGACCGTTATTTGGATGAATCCTCAAACAAGTCCGATATTTATAGCTTTTTTGATAAATTTTCCTATATTGTATTCGGGATTTTTCAGCGCGATAAAATCCGTGGATAAAGATTTGATAGAGGTTAGCAAGGCGTACGGCGTATCGAAAAAAGATATTGTTACGTCACTTTATCTTCCGTCGGTTGCGCCTGCCGCGTTTGATTGTATGCAATCGTCTTTGGGGCTTACGATTAAAATTATAATTTCCGCCGAGGTCATAGCGCAAACTAAGAATTCTATGGGATTAATGATGCAGTTTTCCCGCGCTTATTTGGAAACAGCGCAGTTGTTGGCTTGGACGCTTGCGGCAATAGTTTTAAGCTACGTTTTGGAACTTATCGTGTTTTCGATAAAAAAAGCGATTGTGAGGTGGAAATGATATTATTGAACAATATCGAAAAGAGGTACGGAGACAACGTTGTTTTCGATAATTTCAACCTTGAAATCGAGGAGAATAAAATATTGGCGGTTTTGGGTGCTTCGGGATGCGGTAAAACCACGTTGCTTAATATTTTAAGCGGATTAACGGAGCACGGCGGTAACGTAGAAGGCGTCGGGAAACGCGTAAGCTATTTATTTCAGCAGCCAAGATTGTTGCCTAATTTAAACGTATATAAAAATTTGGAATACGTTTTGAAATACCTTCCCAAACAAGAAAGGGATGCAAAGATCAAAGATGTCTTGGTAAAGGTGGAAATGTGGGAGGAAAGGAATAAATTTATCGGAGAATTGAGCGGCGGCATGGCGCAAAGAACAGCGCTTGCCCGAGCATTCGTGTACGACGCGCCATTGCTTCTTATGGACGAGCCGTTTAAGGGATTGGATATTTCTTTAAAAAAACGGATAATAAACGTGTTTAAAAAACTTTATTTAGAGGATAGCAGAACTACGGTTTTCGTAACGCACGATATCGACGACGCGTTTTTTATTGCGGATAGAATAATCGTTTTGAAAAAAGGCGGAAAAATAGTCGACGACGTAATGTTGGATAAAAACGTAAACGATAGAACGATAGGGGATTTTGCGGAATTAAAAGAGAGAATTTATAAAATTATTTAAAAATACTTATAGAAATATTAGTTTGACTAATTATAAATTTTTTTGTATCATATAGGTATGATTATTTTAGGAATTGACCCAGGATACGCGACGGTTGGGTTCGGCGTTATAGAAAATGCGGGCAGTCGCAACAAAGCCATAGAATACGGCGTTATTTTAACGCCCAAAGAAGAATCGCTCCCCAAAAGGCTTGCGAAAATTTCCGAGGGTTTTAACACGATTATAGACAAATACAAACCCGACGCAATAGCGATAGAAGAGCTTTTTTTTACCAACAACCAAAAAACAGCTATTTTAGTCGCCGAAGCCAGAGGTGCGATACTTTTGACGGTATACGAAAAGTGCAAAAATCTTTACGAATATACGCCTTTGCAAATCAAGCAAGCGATGACGGGTTACGGGCGCGCAGATAAAAAGCAAATTCAGCTAATGGTTACCAGATATCTCAATTTGGATAAGATACCGAAACCCGACGACGCGGCGGACGCGCTAGCGGTAGCGTTGACGCATGCTCAAACGAATAGACTGGCGGGACTTTTCGGGATATAAAAAGGAGCAACGATGATAAGTTTTATAAGAGGAGAAGCGGTTTCTTTTTCGGATAATTCCATAATTTTGGACAATAACGGCATAGGGTATGAAATCGCCGTAAGCAATACGACGCTTGCCAACGTCGAAAAGGGCAGTCCGTACGTATGCCTACATACGTATTTAAGCGTACGCGACGACGGAATATTTTTGTACGGGTTTTATTCGAAAGAAGAACGTAACATGTTTTTAAAACTCATAACGATAAGCGGCGTAGGCCCGAAAGCGGCGCTTGGGATTTTGTCGGGAATCGAACTTAACGAACTGATGTCGGCAATAATGAGTGCTGATATCAAGCGGCTTTCTAAAATAAAAGGCGTGGGAAAAAAGACCGCGGAAAGAATTATTTTGGAATTAAAAGGCGGAATAGACGCGGACAGCGCGGAATTGTTACAGTCGTTGCCGACAGATGGTAATTTGCCGAAAGAAATAGATAAAGACGCAGCAGACGCTATCAGCGCATTGCGCGGTTTGGGATTTACGCAAGCCGAAGCTACCGACGCCGTAATGAAAGTAAAGCCCATGGCAAAATCGGCGGAAGAACTGGTCGCGTTGGCTTTAAGAAGTCTGTAAAAGGGGAAAATATTTATGGAAGACGATAGACTGATAGCTTCGGTCAAACTGGAAAACGACGACAACGAAAACTTGCTTCGCCCCAAAGAAATAGACGAATACGTCGGACAGGAGAAAGTAAAGTCGAATTTAAAGGTATTTATGCACTCCGCAAAGAAGCGCGGGGAGAGTTTGGACCACGTTTTGTTGTACGGTCCTCCCGGGTTGGGGAAGACTACGTTGAGTCATATAATCGCAAACGAAATGCACAGCGATATAAAAATTACGTCCGGACCGGCTATTGCCAGAGCGGGGGATTTGGCAGCTATATTGACCAACTTAGACGACGGCGACGTGTTATTCGTGGACGAAATTCATAGATTGAACCATAGCGTGGAAGAAATTTTGTATCCGGCTATGGAAGACTTCGTTTTGGATATGGTGCTGGGGAAAGGGCCGAGCGCAAGGACCATGCGTTTGCCGCTAAAACGTTTTACCCTTGTCGGGGCGACGACGAAAGCCGGCATGCTCGGAGCGCCGCTTAGAGACCGTTTCGGCGTCGTGTGCCGTTTGGAATTGTATTCGCCTACCGACTTAGCGGTTATTATCAAGCGCTCCGCAAAAATATTGAATATCGATATAGAGCCCGAGGCTACGGACGAAATTGCAAGGCGCAGCAGGGGGACGCCCCGTATAGCCAACCGCCTGTTAAAGCGCGTAAGAGATTTTGCCGAATACGAAAACAGTCCCGTAATCACACATAAAATAGCAAAATCGGCATTAAAAAGCCTTGAAGTGGACGAGCTCGGTTTGGACAATACCGATAACGTAATTTTGCGTACGATTATAGAAAAATTCAACGGCGGTCCCGTCGGTCTCGATACGTTGGCGGCGGCAAGCGGCGAGGAAAACAACACGATAGAGGACGTTTATGAGCCGTTTTTAATTCAATTGGGGTTTATCGCGCGTACACCGCGCGGTAGAATTTGTACCGTAAACGCATATAAGCATTTGGGCATTCCTTATCCGAAATCGATAAATCCACAGGCTTCGTTTTTAGAGGTTGACGATGACTGAGTGGAAGAAAAGCGATTTCTACTATGATTTGCCTAAGGAATTAATAGCGCAAACGCCGATTTATCCGCGCGATTCTTCGCGTTTGCTTTATTTTAACAAAGCAAGCGATTCTACGAACGATCTCGTTTTTCGTGATATTAAGGATATTTTAAAAGATGGTGACGTATTGGTTGTAAACAACACCAGAGTTATCAACGCCCGCTTGTTCGGCTACGACGAAAAAGGAAGAAAATATGAGATATTTTTATTAAAAAGAACGTCGTTAAAGCAGTGGGACGTACTCTTAAAACCCGCACGAAAAGCAAAAATAGGTTCGACTCTTATAGTCAACGAAGAACTTTCTTTGACTGTGGACGCAATTAAAGATGACGGAATAAGGGCGGTAAGTTTTATTTTTGAAGGTGTGTTCGAGGATATTTTGTCGAGAGTCGGAGAAGTGCCGCTTCCGCCGTATATTACCGAGAAGCTTAGCGACGCGGAAAGATACCAAACCGTTTATGCAAAACACGACGGGTCCAGTGCGGCGCCTACGGCAGGTTTGCACTTCACGCCCGAGCTGTTAAGGCTACTGAAAGAAAAAGGCGTAGAGGTAGTTGAGGTTCTTCTACACGTCGGTTTGGGAACTTTTAGACCCGTTAAAGAGGAAAATATACTAGACCATAAAATGCACTCCGAGCATTTCGAAATAAGCGAATTAAGTGCGGAAAAAATAAACAAAGCGGTAGATGAGGGGCGCAGAATAATCGCAGTCGGCACGACTTCGGTAAGGGTGTTGGAGTCCGCGGCGACGGGTGACGGAAAAGTCAAGGCGTGCAAGGGCGAGACGGAAATTTTTATTTATCCGGGATATAAGTTTAAGACGGTAAAAGGATTGATTACTAATTTTCATCTACCGGAATCGACTTTGATAATGCTTGTAAGCGCGCTTGTCGGTAGGGAAAAAGTGATGGAGCTATACAAGCACGCAGTCGATGAAAAGTACAGATTTTTTAGTTTCGGCGACGCGATGCTTATTTTGTAACGTCAATGGCCAAGATTAAGGAGAAGCAATGTTCAAATACGAAGTAATTAAAGTGTGTAAGCAATCGGGAGCAAGGATAGGGCGTTTTACAACACCTCACGGAGTAATCGAAACGCCGGTATTTATGCCGGTAGGCACGATGGCGACGGTAAAGTCTTTGTCACCCGAAGAAGTCTCGGAAGCCGGCAGTCAAATACTTTTAAGCAATACCTACCACCTATATTTGCGACCGGGTCACGAACTCGTGAAACAGGCGGGAGGCTTGCATAAGTTTATGAACTGGAATAAGCCTATATTGACCGATAGCGGCGGATTTCAGGTTTTTTCTCTTTCTACGTTGCGTAAAATAAGCGAAGAGGGATGTCTCTTCAATAGCTTTTTAGACGGTAGTAGGCATTTTATATCTCCGGAGAAGTCCATAGAGATTCAACGGGCATTGGGCAGCGATATTATGATGGCGTTCGACGAATGCACCGCCGCGAATACGTCTTATGAAAAGTCGAAAGAGGCGATGGAGAGGACGTTAAGATGGCTGGAAAGAAGCTACCAAGCGGCAAAGGGGGCGGAAGGGCAAATACTGTTTCCGATAATTCAAGGCAATATGTATGAAGACCTTAGAATAGAAAGTGCGAAAAAGACCGCGGAATTTGCAAAGTGCGGAATAGCAATCGGTGGGCTCAGCGTAGGAGAACCCAAAGAGGTAATGTACCAAATGATGGACGCAATTCGACCGTATTATCCTGAAAATATGCCTAGGTATTTAATGGGTGTGGGCAGTGCGGACTGTATAGTCGAGGGCGTAGCGCGCGGTATAGATATGTTCGACTGCGTTCTGCCGACAAGGATTGCGAGAAACGGAACGGCTATGACCATGCACGGCGATATGACTGTGCGAAACGCGGATTATAAATCTGATTTTCGACCGATAGAAGACGATTGCGATTGTTATCTATGTAAGAATTATTCACGCGCGTACGTACGTCATTTAATAAATTGCGACGAGATTTTCGG
>CAYVEU010000092.1:0-5437 GCA_964450015.1 uncultured Christensenella sp.
CGCGTCGGTAAGCTGTTTTGTAACGGGCATCTCGGGATTGTACATAACGTCGTCCCCGAATAATACCGCAAACGGTTCATTGCCGACGAAGCTCTTGCATAGTTCGATTGCTTTCCCCGTTCCCAACATTTCACGCTGGCGAACGTAGACGATATTGACCTTTTCCGCAAGCTTATTCATCTTCTCTATTTCGGTATTTTTGCCGTTTTTAGCCAAAGCATACTCCACTTCAACGTTTCTGTCGAAATGATCCGCAATATTGTTCTTGTTTCTACCGAGAATAATGCAAACGTCCGTTATGCCGCTGGCAGCACATTCTTCCACGATATACTGAATACTCGGTACGTCCACGATAGGTAGCATTTCCTTGGGCATTGCCTTAGTTGCCGGTAAAAATCTCGTTCCGTATCCCGCCGCAGGGATAATCGCCTTAGTAACTTGTGTCAATTTGGTTTCTCTCCTTATTTTTATTCTATGATTTTATTTATTAATTATTATAATTACGTTTTCATATTATTTTTTCTTTTTTATCGCAACGCCTATTATTAAAATCAATGCAAACGCCGCGCCCGCGCAAGCAATCGCTATTCCGACGATAGCCGACGTCGAAAGTCCTCCGCCCGACGAATTGCCGCCCCACGTCGAAGAGCCGTTTCCGCCGGAAACCTCTACCCACTTCGCATACAAAGTCGTATTTTCATCTATCTCTGAAAGTGAGGTGATCTTTTCTCCGCTGAAATCGGGAGTTAAATACCAACCCGCGAACGAATAATTTTCTTTTGTAGGAGTAGGAAGCGGCGTACCGATTACGTATTCTTTCAAGTCCGCGCCGTCGCCGTCATCCAAAGACAGTGCATATATGCTCCACGGTATATCGATAGTATCTTTTTTACCGTCACTCCAAATGTAGTTTGCGTTTGGCAAACTTACCTTTGCAATATAATTTCCGGGTGCCGTTGCCGAATTTCCGCTTATTACGCAAACCGTAGAAACGTCTATAACCACGGTTTGAGCAAAACCGGTATACGCTAAATCGCCCTCTTTCGTCGGCAAGGACAACGACTGCGGAGTTATTTGCCACGACAAATGCAAATCGTCGATCTTTCCGTTATCCCAAACGTAGTTTTTATTTTTCAAAGCAACTACCGCTTCATATTCGCCCACGTCGACTGCGTAGTTTTGCGTTATTGTGTAATATTCGCTCTCTCGTATGGCCGCGTATTGACCGTAAGCCGTATAAACTCCGTTGCGCATTACGTTAGGACGGTCGACAACTATACGCGAAATGCTCCAAGGAATAGTCTTGGGTTCTACTGTGCCGTCTTCCCAAATATAGTTGTCCGTATCGGGCAACGAAACTACGGCTTCGTAGTCGCCCGCGTCGGTTTCGATATTGCCCGTGATACACGAAATTGTAAGTCTGTCAACAACGACTATGGGCGCTTTGATTTCGCTACCAGTATAGCGTACGGGATCGCCTACAATAGGCAACGGTATTCTAGCCACCAAAATACTCCATTTAAACTTCTTTGCTTCCTTTGTCCCATCTTCCCAACAGGTATTTTCAGTATCAACCAGAGTCGCTACCGCTTCGTAGTCGTCGCCGACGTATCTAGCCTCGTGCCCGCTTAGTTCGTAAAGCTTTTTCCCGATAATAGAATCGACTTCACTTTCGGCAATAGGCGCAGCGACTATCCAGTCGGTATAAGTCGGCATCGTTTCGCCCATAACGGGAATTTTAACTTTCATTTTGGCGATTTTCCACTTTATTTTTATCGTCTTTTCTTGGGTTTTGTCTGCCCAAACGTAATTCGGACCGTCAGCAAGCGTAAATTCCGCTTCGTATTCGCCGGCGTTTGTAAAAACGTTATTTTTTGCGGTAATGGCAGCATGCGGCGCAACGGGAAGCTCTATTTCCGTTCCGACGTATTCGAATTCAGTCGTCGAAGGATTGGGAACGGGAACTTGCATTGGATGTATCTTCCACGTGACTCTCCACTCGGCTTTATCGTAATCTTTCCAAACGTAATTGCTGTTTTCAAGGCTGAAAACGGCTTCGTAATCGCCTGCGTCGGTATATCGGTCACCCGAAACTTTCATTCCGGCTTGCGCCGAATACTCCAAGCATTGAGAAACACCCGTATAATAGTATTCCATTTTAGCTATAACCGGCAAGTCGACAATCGCCTTTTCTATAACCCACCGTAAAATTACGTTATCGTCCGTTCCGTCCGCCCAACAAATATTGGATTTATCTTTCAATATAACCGTCACGTCGTATTGGTTTGCGTCCGTTTGACGGAAATTCAAAACGTCATAATCCCTGTTCGGGCTAACCTCGCAAACCTGCTCTCTCGAATTATAAACGTACTTCCCTTTAATTTCGGGCTTGGTCACACGCTTTTTATTAATGGTCCAAAAGACAGTCGCCACCGCACCATCGGTTGCTTTCCAGCGATAATTGTCGACGTCTTTCAACGTGACCTTAGCCTCGTATCTTTTTGCGTTCACTCCGCTGCCGTCTATGACCGTATATACTTCGTTTTCGCGTATTGCGGAAACTATCGTTTGACCGCTGTAAAAATATTCGTTTTCGTCAACGGGTTCGTCGACGATAACTTTATTGACCGTAACCGCAACGCTTTCGTTGAAGTCTACTCCGCGTTCGGAATACTTTACGGAAATTTCCGTATCTCCGAATCTAAACGAATCCCGTCCGTCGTTGTATTCCAATACGTATTCGGTAGCAGATAACACAGTCGTTCTTTGGGGATTGTTATACGCCACGGTAACGACAATGTCGTCGGCACGGAAACTTTCAAACGCAAAATACGTATTGTCGCCGTTTTCTTGTACGTTTAAAGCTTCGGGAATAAGCTCTATTACTTCCGCTAACGTTAATTTATCCCTTTTAACAACGTAATTGACGTTGTCCGTCGGCGTAAATACCCAATAATACTCGTTTTCTCCCAATACGGCAATATCTTTTTCCCAGCAAATCTTTCCGTCGGTACTTCCGCTCGCAACGCTCAAAGCGGGCATCTCGTCTAATTCGTAAACTGCATCGGAATACGTACTCTTGCCGTTATATAAAGGTTTAACGATAGGCTCCGCAGGTAAAACCACGACGTCCACGACCAATTCCAGTACGTTGTAATTATCCTCGTCTGCACAATACAGCGCCAAGTACGGTTCGTGTATGACAGTCGGCGTAATATCCCCGTCTTTCCATTTGAAATCTTGCGTTTTAAGGTGGCAATCACTGAGTTTTCCGTCAATTGCGTATCTGACCGTAAGTTGCTCGTGAGTTATTCCCGTGTAAGTGCCCTTTGCCAAATCAAACTCGATTTCCAAATTAAAATCGTTATAGTTGTCACTGTCGGTATTGTAAATTGCAGGATATTTTTTGACAGGAACGGTCGGGAACGTTCTTTCGTCCGCCCAACGGAAATATGGGGCGAGTTTATCGTTATATCCGGCTAACGTCTTGCCGCAATAGACCTCGTTGGTTATCAGATCGTGCGTTATCCCCACGTAATCGGCTTTCTCCGTCTCAATAATAACCGTGATGGTATAATCGTAATAATCTACTTTGTTGTTGTTAAAATAAGCGGTATATTCGGTTTGGGGTACCGTAACCGTCAAATCGGAATCTTCCCACCACAATACGTCCGTCGTTAGCGGCAACGCGTAAAAAGCGTCGGATAACTGTTTGCCGGTGTATTTGCCACCGTTTATGAAAAATAGCTCTTCATCTGCGGATACGACCAAATTCTTATCCGAATTTTCACCGCATTGCGCCCGAATCTCCGTCATGATTTCGTCGGGGATATTATCGCGGATCGCCTTCGTGATGATGACGATTAATGTATCTTCTTTGCCGTCCGCCGATTTAAAATCGTCCCCTACGTATAACCCCGAGGCATAAGCAGTCGCTTTGCAGTAATAATACCCGCTGTCGGCAACGCTCTTTACTGTTATTTGGGTCCCCGACGGATACAATTCCTCGGGTAACTTTTCCCATTCCGTATCTTCTCCGTTGTATTCTTTTGCATAATACCACTCGTATTCAAGTTCTAAGTCGTGCGAAAACCTCATTTCCAAAGTATTGGATTGTTCGTCAAAAATTTTCTCAAGCACCGTGCCGTTCTCGCTGGCCGCACCGGTTGCGTATCCGACGTAGGCAACGTCTTTCAGTTGCCACACCGCTCTATACGTAAGCGGAGAGTCTACCGTCCCAACCTTAACTTGCGCTCTTGCATCGTACTCGATGTCTTCCGCATCTCTCCATTTATAAAATTCATACCCTCCTCGTCCGACGACGAAAGTGTTCACGCCTCGCGTGTTATCTACGTCTGGTACGAGAGCAAAATACAAATTATTATAGATTAGCTTAGACACACCTTTTTCTGCCGCCGAACTCTCATTGTAAAGCGTTGTTCCTTCGTTATCCAAAATGACGCTACCCGTTATTTGCGCGCTTTGAGCTTCGACGCAATCCGCCAAAATTTTAGTTTCGACTTTCTCGCTTTGTATCGGACTCAAACCGCAATTTCTTTCTACCAAAGCGTCGGAAGCAAATCTTAATATAAAAGGCAACTTCTTATTTATCAAATCGTGCCCCCAGCCCTGCACCATGTGACTGCCTCCGATTTCCACTTTATCCCCAAACAAGTTACCCTCGATAATATCTTCCGCTCTCTTACCTGATATAGCCAATGCGTATGACGCTGTTTGCTGCAAATCGTCTTCGCAATACGCGTCCACGTTAAAATAACAATCACTGAACTCCGGAGACGTGAATCCTTCTTTGTAATTTTTTTGACCGCATATAGCACCCGAATTTTCACCCGAAATATTGGAAAAAACCAATGCGTCGGTAATTACGGAACCGTTCAACTTTACTATTTCCGACGGATTTTGCACGTCACTGCCGACAATCGCAACGATTCCTCCAGCTGCGTTATCAGCCTCGATGCCGAAACGCACGCCGGACTCGTCTTCGGTCGTTTTCCCTACGAATAACACGGTTTTTATTTGTCCGTCGTTGATTCCGGCAATGCCGCCTACGTTTTTCGCTTTGAGTTGTCCGTAAAAATAACTTTCGCTTATAATGGGTAGTTTATAACCGTTTATATTGTTTATGCCGACGATTCCGCCCATATATTCAACATTGGCGTAAAAGCTTCCTTTTGCGTAGCTTGCAACCATATTTGCGGAATTACTTCCTGTTATGCCGCCGAAATATTCGATTGACGAATTGCCTTGCGTCGTCAGCATTCCTCGGTTAGCGCAATAAGAAACTGTTTCAGGCAAATGTCCCGCCAGCGCTAACTCTTGCGAAACAAGCGGCACCGAAACGTCTTCGCCTATTATCCCGCCTACGGCAAAAGCCTTTATACCGTTTTGCAACGTTATTTTCCCTTCAAAAATACAG
>CAYVEU010000092.1:5447-8932 GCA_964450015.1 uncultured Christensenella sp.
ACAGCAAGTAACTTTTAAATTATAAGACTGCTTGTACCCATACCCGTCGCCATCGTTATATAGAGTTTCATATTTTTTTATATTTAGACGATTTTTACCTATCAACCCGCCTACGCTACGGCAATCTCCATCAACAACGAGTTCGACCGCCGTATCAATCCTTTCTACGTACGCATTTTCGTTCGTACCGATAAAACCGCCCACTACGGAAGTCCCGTCGTATCCGGCAGAATTGTTTTTCTTCCCGTTAAAAACGACTTTTGTAACGCTGCATTCATTCAAAATTTGCGTTCTGTCCGAAAGAATTCCACCGGTTACGGTCCCCAAAAAGCCGCCTACTATCCCACCGACGATAACGCCGTCTTGCTCGGCGTTTACCGTCAAGTTGCCCACCGTACAATTTTCAATCGCTCCGCAACGACCCTGTCCGATAATTCCGCCTATCTTTGCGCCTTCCGCCGTCGCCGTCACGGTTACGTTTGCAACCTCAACGTTCGTAATATTTTGGAAATCTTCACTGCTCCCCGCAACGGTGCCTACGTATTCCGCATCATCAGATAACAACACGTTACCCGTAAATTTCAAATTTTTAACGGTACCATTCAAAACGGAAAACAAACCGAGATAACTGACGTCTTCCGATTCCACTGCTACGCTTGCTTTAAAATTCTTAATACCGGCGCCGTTACCCTTATTTCCGTCGAAATACCCTTCGAATTTATACGGAATCCAGTCGTTTACGTCGGTAAAGTCAATGATGGCATCAGCGGCGAGTTTGTAATACTTGTTCTTGGTTGAATCGGCTAAACCGATTTCCTTTAAACCCTCGACGTCGGAAATTATAAAAGGATCGCTTTCTATCCCCGTGCCGCTCAAATGGGTTTCATTTTCCGTATCGTTATCCTGCTCCCCTTCTATTGCATACGCGTTAAAATTGGTTACATCAACGGAACTCAATCCACAACCCGCAACGGCAATCAATAAAAATATAATAAAAAAGCATACACCTTTTTTACGGTTCTTAGTCATAATAACCTCCGAGAAGTTTCGCTTCTTCAAGTTTATTATATATTTATATATATAAGTTGTCAATATGCTTTGTGAATTTTTAATTCGATTCAGTGAAAAAGTGCAAAATTTATAAATCATTTTTGCACCTGCAGAAAGTAAAATTTTTTCTTCTAATTTGTAGCCTTTGCTACGTATAAATCGTTATTAATCTTTTGCGCCGTGCATTTTGCTCAAAACGGTATCGGTAGAGTATTTTCCGCTTCTGTTTATTCTTTTCAACCGCAATAAAGCGTCGGCATCGTTTCGTCTTATTACGTTTACACCCTCGTTGCACGTTAAGAGCATTTTAAATCCCATTTCTTTTAATTCGCTTTTTATTTCCGAGTTATATTTCCCAAACGGATAGGCAAAAACCGTCGGCGCATACCCCGTGCTCTCTTCAATCTTTGTTTGCAAGCGCATAATATCGTTCGTTAAATTATTTTCGTGTTCTTCTTTTGATTCCCCATCTATCGGCATAACTCCGAAACGAGGTTTATATTTATGCATGTTGTAAGTATGATTGCCTATTTCAAAGCACCCGCTTTGCGCCAGTTCTCCAATTTGCGACCACGTTAAATGGGAATAGTTGGGATTACTGTCATCGCCACTTGTCGTCGAATATTCGGAAAACGCGCCTATAACGTTGATAACGGCTTTTGCCGAATATTTTTGCAATATAGGCAGTGCGTAAAACATATTGTTATAGTGCCCGTCGTCGAAAGTGATCAAAACAGGTTTTTCGGGCAAAGTGCCGTTTCCCTCGCTGTACGCGATTATTTCCGACGGGAAAACGGTAGTATAACCGGCTTCCGTCATTTTTCGCAAATCTTCTTCGAATTGCGCAGGGCTGACTATATAAGTTCCGTTTTTTGACTTTAATACGCTATGATACATCAAAACAGGCAATAATATGCCATCGTTGTCAGCTGCGGCAAAAGCATATTCGCCGACGGGAACAAATAGCGCAACGCTGATTACAATCGATAAAACAATACAAAATACTATACGGCTTTTCATATTGTTTATCGTGCGAAAAATTTGGAAAACTATACGGCAAATTCGTTTGATACGTTTATTTTATATTTTCACAATAATAACATCTTTCGCAACCGTCTTTAAAAACGGAATAATTTTTAAGTGCACTTTCGTTTGCCGTTATACATTTGGGATTTGGACAGCGTTTTTCGGATATTGCCATCGTTAATGCCGTTATATCGCCTTTCGCTTTCATCTCCAACAATTTCAATATAAGCGCCATTCTCATATATTTTCCGTTTGTCACCTGTTCGAAATAACATGCTCTCGAGTCGTCGTCCACTTCTACGGAAATTTCGTTTACGCGCGGCAACGGATGTAGAATACACGCATCTGCTTTTGCCGTTTTTAGTTTCTCTTTTGTCAGGATATAGCAGTCTTTGAGTTTTTCGTATTCTTCCACCGAATCGAAACGTTCTCTTTGAACTCTCGTCATATATAAAACGTCAAGTTCACTCATAAATTCTTCCATATCCGTCGTTGTTTTATATGGAATTTTATTTTCACTAAGCAAGCGAATTATATATTCGGGCACTACGAGTTCTTTGGGCGAAATCAGTACGAAACGTATATTTTGATATTTGCTCATCGCCCTTATCAACGAATGTACTGTCCTGCCGTATTTCAAATCGCCGCAAAGCCCTATCGTCAAATTATTTAACGAGCCCTTTCTACTATGGATAGTCAAAATATCGGCAAGCGTTTGCGTCGGATGGTTATGCCCGCCGTCGCCTGCGTTTATTATAGGCACACACGCGCTGAGAACCGCCGCATAAGGCGCACCCTCGCAAGGATGCCTCATTGCTATTATATCCGCATACGACGATACCGTCCTTACAGTATCTCCGACAGTTTCTCCTTTTGCCGTCGAACTCGAAGACGCGGACGAAAAACCGATAACGTTTCCGCCCAACTCCATCATAGCCGCCTCGAAGCTAAGTCTTGTTCGCGTACTGGGTTCGAAAAAAAGCGTAGCCAGTTTTTTATACTTGCAAGCTTCTCTATACTTAACAGGATTAGCCGCAATATCCTCAGCCACGTCAATTAAAGACTGAATTTCCTCAACCGAAAAATCCGTTATATCCAAAAGATGCCGCATAATTTACTCCGATATTTATTTGTTTATCCAAGATTCGTCCGACGGATCGTCTCGGAATTTCAAAACGGCTTTCCGCTCTTCTTCGGTAATTATTCCGTCTTCCGTCGCCGCTTCGGCAAGTGCATCCAAATCGCTCAAACTGTAATTGACAACGTTTGCCGATTTTAATCTATCCAGTCCCTTTTGCATTCCGTAAGTAAATATACTGACTATACCCAAAACTTCGGCGCCTTCTTCTCTCAACGCATTCACTACTTCTATAACGCTACCGCCCGTGCTTATCAAATCTTCTACAACT
>CAYVEU010000093.1:0-8929 GCA_964450015.1 uncultured Christensenella sp.
GAGAAATACTTTGTGACAAGGGGGACGCTCTTTTCTTGAAAATATCCGTTATCTCCTTTCTATCCGCAAACTTTCATCGTTTATTTCTTATGCATATCTCTATTAAAAAACTTATTGACATTAAAAACGGTTTTTTGTTAATATTGAAATATGAAAAATAAGAAAATACGCAATTTATTAGTTGCCGCAACCAATATTTTGATTATGTTTATCGGCGTTGTATTCGCACTTATTTTCGGCGAGTCGCGTTTACTCCAAAACGCAGTCGACTCCACTATTTTAAGAGGCTTGTCGGTAGCCGTTTTAACTGGACTTTTGATTATCCTTATTATAGAGATAATTTCCGTCTTCAAAATTTCCGACTCTACTTATCACACCACGCTTTTTGCTGCGGCGGCGTTTTTAATGTATCTTTTTTCGCCCGATATACGCTACTCTTTCACTGCTATCAACGTAGAAATACCGGAACTTATCGTAGAATTTTTCGGCTATGCCGCATTTTTGTTCGCAATAATATCCGCAACTATGTTTATCGACTACACCTATCGCCCGTCGATAGAAACGCAGCTCAAAAAGATGCTTAAATCCATTATCATTGCGCTTTTGCCCTTGGGATTTTGCCTTTATATCGGATTGTCGTTCGTCAATATGCAGTATATCGGACATTTGGTGATCTTTTTGTATGCCGCGTTCCTTATATTTATCTGTACCCGCCACGTTTTCAGAGCTCGAAAAGAAGACTCGACTTACTATTTGATTTTGGCTATATCGAGCGCGATTTTGGGCATGGAAAACGTAAACGTTCTCTACTATTCGGGGTTTCTCGGACAGAATATCGTCGGGTATCCTTTATTATACGGATTTTTCATAATTCTCATGTTCGGCTACGTTTACACCGCGTTTATAATTCGCTCGGAGCGCAAAATCCGGCTGTCGAACGAATACAAACTTCAAACCGAGCAATTGAAAACCACGATTTTGACTCAGCAAATGAAGCCGCATTTCATCTTCAATTCTTTGGCGACGATAAAAGCGATGTACCATAAAGATTTAGAGGACGGCGACTGCGCGTTGGACCTCTTTTCCAAACAGCTACGTTCGGATATAGAAGCAATAGATAAGGAGCTTATACCCTTGGAAGACGAACTCGAATACGTCGCAAATTATATAGAATTTGAAAATTTAAAACGGGAAAACGACGTTTTGAACGTAATATTCAATATCGACTACGACAATTTCTACGTCCCCGCCCTATCGCTCCAACCGTTGGTGGAAAATGCGGTTAAGCACGGTCAAATCGACAAAAAAGAGAACGGAAATATAATAATCGCGTCTTACTTGGACAACGGTAGCGCGGTAATAGAAATAACGGACAACGGGACGGGTTTCGACGTATCGACCATACGCGAAGGCTCGTGCGGAATAAACAACACCCGAGCACGTTTCGAGATTCTTGTCAATGCGAAAATGGAAATAAAAAGCGAGATAAATGCGGGTACGACGGTTACGATTCGCATAAACAATCCGAGGCTGATAAATGAAAATAATAATAGTTGACGACGAAATAAACGCTCTGCAAATATTTTTGAGCGAAATTATCGAAAAAACCGACGTGGAATATAAATTTTACCGCGACGACGAGGCGACTATTCTTGCTTACGCCAAAGAAAACATAATAGACGCGGCGTTTCTGGATATAAATATGCCCTCGATAAACGGAATCAATTTAGCAAAAAATCTCATAAATCTCGATAAGAACATAAAAATCGTATTCGTAACGGGACTTGCGGTAACCGTTGACGACTTGGACGAGGAAATAAAGCCGTACGTCTTGGGATTTATCTACAAGCCCTACGACTTCGACACGTTAAACAAGTATCTTAACGTTATAAAAAACGAAACCCAACTTTTAACGGTTAAAACGTTCGATTCTTTCGATTGCTTTGCCGGCGATAAAGTAGTCAAATTCTCATCCAGCAAATCCAAAGAGCTGTTCGCCCTGCTCGTTGCCTACAACGGCAAGACTCTGACAATGGCTGACGCAATTTCGCAACTGTGGCCGGACACGCCTATCGAAAAAAGCAAAATTTTATACCGCGACGCCGTATGGCGTTTGAGAAAAACGCTGACGAATATCGGCATAGCTCATTGTATTCGGTTCTCCCGCGCGCAGTTGAATTTGGACAAATCGTGCATAAAATGCGACTATTGGGATTATTTGACTACTGCAAAAGGAAATTATAAAGGTGAATTTTGCAAAAATTACGATTGGAGCATCGACTACCTGCCTGCGTTGGACGCAATTATTGCGGAAAACTAAGCCATTTATAAAATTTTAAAATTTATTTTTTCGGCCGAATCTTGATAGAGCCGTTAAATAGTTTATCCAACGTAACTATATCTTCGGTATTTACCTTCTTGTCGCCCTTCGGCTTAACGCATATGAAAACGTACTTTTTGCCGCCGATCTCTCTTATGAGGTCCTGTATTATATTGCGGTATTCATCTCTGTTTAACAGTTGCAACGTGGCGTTGTCGTCCGTTTCGAGGATATATTTGTCGTCTTCTATCGAGTACCCGCCCCTTACGCCGGCTACCGCCATTTTCAGCATCATTGCGTCGCTGTCATTGAGTTTTAAAAGCACCTTGCCCCAAATTTCTTCCGCAAGCAACGAATCTCCCTGCGACGAGGACGGCGTTCCTTCGAATACCACTTCGGCTTCCGATTCGGCAACCGAACTCAGCAGTTCGTTCAAATCCCCTTTCTTCTTTTCTTCCTCGGGTTCGGCTTCTTCGACTTCCTCATCGGATTTTACCTCGACGGGCATTTTTACCGCGACGCCGTTCGCCTCCATATCCGCCAGTCTTTTTTCCAGCTCCTTGACTCTGTTCGTCAAGCCGTCCAAATCTATTTCCGTTATCAGTTCGCACGCCCTGATTATCGCCGCCTCTATCATAACTTTGGGTTGTGAAGAAAACCTTATCGCGTTTTCAAGCGAGCTCATGATATCCATAATACGAGCAATACGATAATTTGAATAGTCGTTCAATTTCAGTCTTATGCGTTCCGCTTCTTCGTCGGTCAATCCGTCCGGCTGCACTTCGGGGACGTTTTTTAAGTTGAGCATATCCATAAAATACCCCGCCAAATCTTTGGCAAGCGTATTGCGCCCCGCCCCGAGAAGCCTGTCCGCTACGCGCAACGCGTCGCCGCAACGTCCGTCCAAGATTGCAATCGCCAATTCGTCCAACGCGGAAAAGGCGGTCGTACAGGTTATTTCCAACGCGTCCTCGTAAGTGATTTTATCGCCGCCGTAGGATAGGCACATATCGGCTAGGCTAAGCGTATCTCTTACGCACCCCTCGCCGCCTGCGGCAATCAATCCGAGCGCACGCGGGTCCGCCTCGACTCCGAGCTCGTCGAAAATCCTCGTAAGCAGCCCTATCAGTTCGTCCTTGCCTACAAGGCGGAAGTCGAAGCGCATACAACGCGACAAAATCGTTTGCGGCAATTTGTGCACTTCGGTCGTCGCCAAAATAAAGATAACGTGTTCGGGCGGCTCTTCCAAAGTCTTTAACAGCGCGTTAAACGCGGCGGTGCTCAGCATATGAACCTCGTCGATAATATAAACCTTATATCTTCCGACGGCGGGTCGGTACTGCGCGTTTTCCTTTATGTCCCTTATTTCATCCACGCCGTTATTCGACGCGGCGTCGATTTCCAAAATATCTATATTTGACGAGTTGGCAAAAGAACGGCACACCTCGCATTCTCCGCAAGGCGAGCCGTCTATCGGATTTAAACAATTTACCGCGCGCGCGAAAATTTTCGCACACGACGTCTTGCCCGTACCGCGCGTCCCCGTAAAAAGATACGCGTGTCCGATACGGTTGTTTTTTATTTGATTAGTAAGCGTCCTGACTATGTGCTTTTGACCTATTACCTTGTCGAAAGTAGCGGGACGAAAGCGTCTGTAAAGCGAAATGTGTTCCATACATATAATTATACACTTTGGCACGCCAAAAATCAATGAATAAAAAAGCCCTTTAACGACCAAAATCAAATTAACCTATTTTTAAGGAGGATGTTATGAAAGAACGAACCGACTCGATTCAAAATGAAAACGTAAACCATATCTATTATAAATGCAGTATATGCGGCGTACTGCACGACAGTGCCGACGGTGTGCCGAAAACTTGTATAAAGTGCGATAACGATAAATTCTATAAAATAGTTAAATAGTAAATCGACGCGTAAAAAGAGAGAATCGCAACGAAGCGATTCTCTCTTTTTCTTTGCCTGTTTATTTATAGGCTTCTTCTGCGCCGTATTCGGCTTCTTCGCTCGTAAAGCCTTCAAATTCAAGCTGCTTGATTAAAGCTTGTTTTGAAAAACTCATGGTTTCCAAATATTGTTTAGCTTTCCGAACCGCTTGCTCGTTCCAATTTGCTCCGCAGTTGTCTACCGCGTAATCGGCTTCGCTTTCCGTATAACCCTCGGCTTTAAGCTGTTTGACTAATCCTTTTTGGGAAAAAGCCAAAGTATCCAAATATTGTTTAGCGTGCCGAACCGCTTGCTCGTTCCAGTTTGCTCCGCAATTATCTACCGCGTAATTTGCTTCGCTTTCGGAATAGCCCTCGAATTTTAGCTGTTTGACCAGCCCTTGTTTGGAAAAAGCCATAGTTTGCAAATAATGCTTTGCGGAAACCAATGCGTTTCTCTCGCCCGCCGTAACCTTATCAGTAGTCGAATCGCCGGTATTATCCGTTTGAGTCGCATCCGGTTCGGTCGACGGATTATCCGTCTGCGTTGCGTCCGCGTCGCTTGACGGACTGTCTGAGCTTATGCCGCACGCGGTTGCCGCAAATGCAAACGTAAGTACAAAAAGACAAGTTAGTAGGATGGTGACAATTTTTTTCATAGGTTTATCTCCTTTTATAAAATTTTTTTCCGTTCATTTTCGCACTTAATGAATATAAAATAAAAAAAGTGCGCCAACCGAAGCTAACGCACCAAAAAATGCAAACTCCGATTGTTGTCACACAAACCTAAATAATAAACAAGCTTTATTGTCTTTACTAAGTGGAATTTACATTCTTTCCAAATTCTATATGTAAAGACAAAAAGTTATAAAATCCCCATAAAAAGAGATAATATTTCGCTATTCAGTTTGTGTGACAACAATATTATAACCTTTATCGATAAAAATTACAACCCTTTTTACGAATAATATATTCAGCCGACAAAAAGTAACGGTCCGCTTTCGCAGACCGTTCATAGAATATTCTTTGACGTGTAATGACGTTTTCGCTCTCGCTTAAACGCTTATATATGGCGACCGTCGGAAAACTTTATTCGCGGTTTTCCATTCCGGCGTATACGGGAATAAGCTTGAAGTGCAAAATATGTTCTCCGCTCTTAACCCTATACTTTGCCAAAGGTAATCCGTTGCTACCGCTACCGTATCCGCAGACAAACGCATCGACGTCAACGTATATGCCGGATTTTTTCAACGGCTTTTTGGTCTTGTAGCTTTCGGCGAGTTCTTCGCCGCTGTTCACGGCTACGCGCACCTGCAAAGGCGATTGAACCGCGCTCACCATCATGCCGTCGCCCTCGCCGTCCGTGATCACCGCGTAGTGGACGTCGGTACGGTTGCCGCATTCCTGTCCGAATACGCACGACGAAGCCATGTGCGTTGCCGTATCCTTGTATAATCCCATTTTCGCGTGCGCGCGCATATCAATATAGTTATCGCCGTCGCCGCGTCCGTAATAGGTCACGTTTTCGAAGCCCTTATGGAAACGAAGCTGTTTTCCGAAGCAATCGAGCATCGGCGGGCATTTCTTGTACGGATTAAGCACGCTGAACACTTCTATCGTGCCGTTTGCGAATATCGTATACTTGTCTTGTACGACGAATGCGGGCTTTTTATTGAATTTTATGCCGGTTTCTACGATAATATCCACCGAATCGTCGGTCAGGTTCTTTACGCTGACGTCGGTTGCCGAATATTCGACGCGGTTGCGCTTTGCGTTGAGTATATTCCTGACGAACGGCTTGGTTATGTGCGTATTAAAGCATGCGCCGCCCAATCTTTCGGGTTTTGCAAACAATATATCTTTGCCCATGATGCTGTAAGCGATTATCGTACCCGTGGTCTTCGAAACGCGCACGTCGCCGCCGGCAAAACGCACCGAAATAAAGTTGCTGTTTTCCTTTACGCTCACAAATCCGCCTTTGGCGGGCACTATCGTTTGCAATTCGGTGTGAACGGTCAGCTGTTCTTCGCTTATAAGTACGCCGCTTGCTTTATCGCGGCATTCTACGTTTAAATACGCTTCGCTGTCTGCATGCCCCGCAAAAAAGTCCATTTCACGCGTGTCACGCGGCTCTACGGTAACGTCAAGCCTCTCTTGGGACGTCACCCGTCCGTTTTTGACGAGCGAAACCAAAATATCTTTGTTTTCGGTGCTCTCGAAATAAGACGCATTGTATATCTCGACTTTGTCCTCGCCCGAAAGTCTGAATCTTACGGGGCGCGCAACGTAACGGTGACTGTACGCACCGGGGTACGGACGCCTGTTTAAAGAGAACAGTCCGTTATCCTTTCCTACGACCCCGTTTTCGATTTCGTCGATAAAATATCCGATACTGCCGCCTACACAGCAGGACGTATTTTCCACTATTTCGTTAAATTCCGCCAAATTTGCGCAACCTATACCGCCGCTATTCGCGTATTCAGCCATATAAACGGGAACCGACGCCGATACGCGGTTTATCTCGTCTATAAGCCCGTCTACGCCGGGATAGAATACAACGGCTATGCCGTCGCGCGGTTTTTCGCCTACGGCAAGATTACGCGCCAAAATAGGCTTTTCAGTCCTAGCCTTGGCAGCGTTCAACGCGCCCGCGATATTCGCCGCCGCGCCGTTCTCGTCGCCCATATTGAACGCCATAACCGACGGCATTGACGAGGTCCTCGTTACTGCTCTAACGGTAACGTCCTCTATCAGCTTGGTATATTGTGTATCCGCAGCTACCAAATCGCGTTTCTTGGCGCCTTTTGCCGCCATACCGTCGGTATTAATGCCGATACGGTCCACAAAGTACAGTCCTTGCTCCGCCGCAACGTTAATAACCTCGGGATCTACGACGTAAGTCGGCTGTACCGCGTTAAATCCGAAAGCTTTTATGAGCTTGAAATCCTTTTCGTAGTCGGCAAGGGTCATATCCGAACCGTCGGAATTGACCGTAGCGTTGTAGTTTATACCGCGAATTTTCAAAGGCGCGCCGGCATACGTAACCAGTCCGTCCAGTTCGTTAAGTTCGCCGAAAGCAAGCTTTACGTGAACGCATTCCGTTACGTTTCCGTTCTCCACGACCCCCATATACATGTCGTAAAGCACGGGTTTTTCCGCTATATACGGCATAAACGCCTCGGCAAATTCAATATGTACTTTGCCGTCTTCTATGGGCTTGAAATCCGAACAAATCACTGCGTCGCCGTTTTCGACGGTAACTGCAAAATCAGCGCCGTTTTCGTCGGTTTTAAAGGTGAAATCGAACTTTGCAAGGTATAAATCGTCCTCTTTCGAGCAAGTAAACTTGTAATCGGTAAGAGAATTTGGGTTGCGGGCAATAAGATATACGTCGCCGACAATCCCCGTTGCAGCAAAGCGGTCCCCGCCGTCCAAATACGACGCGGGAGTGAACTTTTTAACGGCTACTACCAGTTCGTTTTCTCCGTCCACCAAGTAATCGGTAACGTCAAATTCCGCATGAGAATACGCGGAAAAGCCGCAATAACGACCGTTTACGTGCACTTCGAAACAGCCGTTTACTTTCATAAACGACAAAATATAACTCTTTGTTAGGTCGTTTAAATTGAATTTTTTGCGATAAACGCCCAAAGAATTGCCTTTTTTATTGCCGTCGGGCACTTTGAACGGGCTCACCGAAAAAGCGTAACCGTTTACGTACTTTTTCTTTTCAAACCCCGCGTTTTCCCAACTGCACGGTACGTTAATAGGCTTAAACTCCGCCGCATTTATATCGAATCCTTCCTCGTCGTCTTTCAGTCCGTCGGGGAAATGACAAAGTTCCCACTCGCCGTTCAACAGCTTTATTCGGTCGCTGTAATAACGGGACTTTACAAACTCGCCGCTGTCGCAAACGTCACGGGACGAGAAGGGAATGAAGTAACTTCTTCCGTCCAGAACGTTTTCCGCAAAGCGCGAGAAATCGCTCACTACTCCTTTCAAAAATCTATATATCATAAAAAATTATTCTCCGTTAGGTAATCTATATCAACACGCGCTTTTCACCCTTTCGCAAGGCTGCTTTCCGCACCCCAAAAGAGGCTACTCGCCGTGATTATAAATATTATAGCATAATAATATATTAAACTTCAATATCTTTTTACGAAAAATATTAAAAAATTTCATGAAAATATCCGCTAACCGAAACCGTGGATACAAAATACCGTACTTTGGAATGAAAAGCAATTCCGCGTCGACTTCTCATAAATTCTTGTCAACGCGGAATTTTGCATTTATTTGTTGCTATGGATACATATTATTGGTATTTCATAACTTTTGCCATGGGGGCTCTCATTACCAGCACCAAAACGAAGTTTATCGCCCATATTGCCGTTTGCGGTCCCATTCTCATCGCAAACACCGCACTAAGCGTCTTGCCGTTGGCTTTAAATATGAATATCCACAGCCCTACGGTGTTTAAGACGGTGCATATACAGTAGATGGCAAGCATGCTTATTATCGAAGCAACGACTTGCTTTTTTGTCGTGCCGCCTTTGCATTTTAACAGTTTAAACACAACTGCGGGTATCAAGCCCATAAGCCCGCTCGACAAGAGGATAATCGGATTGAGCGCTCCTTTGGGGGCTATCCAACAGCCTATCAAATC
>CAYVEU010000094.1:0-8804 GCA_964450015.1 uncultured Christensenella sp.
AAAAATCTCTCAATTTAGTTGAAAAGTATTTCGGAAATAGCGTTCCGGGAAGCGTTACTTGCGCGCCTGCCGACAATAGGGGTATGGTCATAAATACGGATAGCGGCGTGGAATTGAGGTTCGAAACGACGGGCTTGAACGTTTGGCGAAGCTTATTTGACAATTTTCTTACCGAAGAAGCGATAAAAAGCGGCGCGAAAATTTGCGACGAAACGGCGGTATCCGACTGCGAGAGTAAAGTTGACTTTGTAACCGTCGTTTTACACGGTAAAAACGGTTATAAAGTGGAAAAAGCGAAATATATGATAGATTGCGAAGGCGTTGTCGGCGCATTGAAAAGGCGCATTATCGGTAAAGAAGCGCAATATATAACAACTTTTCAAACGTTTAATAAGGGAATAATTAATTTAGATCATCATTATTTTTACGCGTATCTCCAACCCGAATTGTCCGAATACGACGCGTGGTTCAACGTAAAAGACGATTATCTTGTTTTCGGCGTTGCCGTCAAAGACCGCGCGAAAATTCCTCATTATTATTCCCGATTTACAGAATTTTTGAAAAACCGTCACGGCTTGCGTATTGACGAGCAAATAAAGGCGGAAAAGTGGCTTATGCCGCGTGTTTTCCCCGACTTTAATATTGATTACGGCAGCGGCAGAATTCTCTTTGCAGGCGAATGCGCAGGCTTTTTAAATCCCATGGGCGAGGGTGTTTCCGCAGGGCTTGAAAGCGGCTATCTATCCGCGAACGCCGTTTGCGACGGCATAAAGAACTCTCTTTCACCTGAAGCTGTGCGCGAAAACTACGCCGCCGCGTGCGTGCCGTTAAAAAGCTATATGCTTAGGCAGTGGGGATTAATCTCCGATATGTCTAAAGAGTTTAGGTTTTAGAAATCAATGTAATTTGCGATAACATAACTTAGCAAATCGCAATAGAGTAAAAATCATTATTTATTTTAAAAAGTGTGTCAATAACGGGTGAAAAAGTCGATTATCTAAATAGATTCGTTATCAATGCCGTCTGTCAATTCTTCAAATGTGATGTTATAAATTTTTAAGATTTTTATAATATTAAATAATGAGGGTTCTACTTTATCGCATTCCCATTCGCTTACGCGTTGCTGTGTTGTCTGCATTTTTAAAGCAAAGTTTTTTTGACTGATATGGTGTAATTTACGAAATTCTTTTAAATTCTTTCCCAATCCATTCATAAAGAAATTTTACACTATTTATAGCGTTTAATGCTTGACTTACACTAAATATAGTGTTACTATGTATATAGTTTGATATAAATGAGGTAAATTATTATGGGTTCTTGCAGAGATTGTATCTATTTCGTAGCGCAACAGGGTTATCATATAGTTTTTGATGGTTATTGCTTGGTTTTAAGAAGAGGAGATTCGCATAAAGGTGTTAACCGTTCAAATGGTTGCAACCATTTTTCTCAAAAAGCAACCGCTTCAAATAGCGGATTTAGTGGTTGCTTTTTAACCTCGGCATGTACTGAATTTTTGGGAAAGTCGGATGACTGCGAGGAATTAACAAAATTAAGAGCTTTTAGAGACAATTATATGAAGTCGAGCGAATATGGAAAAACCTTGGTTGATGAGTACTATCGGATTGCTCCCGAAATTGTGGAAAAGATAAATGCTTCAGGAAATAAGAAAAATTATTATGATGATATATATCAAACCATTCTTTTATGTATAACGGAAATTGATAGCGGCAATAACGAGAAAACTTTGAATTTATATAAACAAATGGTTGATAAATATAAAAAATTATTTTTAATATAACATAAGTACGGTTTTGCCATATGAAAATATTTCTAAGCTAATAATAGTACATGGCTAAAAGCAGACAAATTTGTTTATAATGCCAATAATGAAAAAAGGCGTGGTTTCAATTCCACGCCTCTTTCGTTGTTTTCGTGACTTACTTAATAATTATTGGGAACTACGCTAACAGCGGTAGCTTTTTAAATTTTAATTTATTTATTTCAGTTCCCAAATTTCGGTATGTTCTATTTTTTCACCCGTTTCTACACGTTTTATCGGGCTTAACGTTTCTATTTCGTGAATTAAATTCGTACAGTAGCTTTCGAAATTGCAAGAGTAGTCGGGATATTCCGCGCCGTCTTCGCCGTAGATGCTCTTTGTAAACTTGACGGTTTTGCCGTTCTCGGTCAAGGTATATTGCGCGGTGAGGTCGCGCTTGTACGCTCCGAATTTGAAAGCGGGGGCGATATTTTTCGAACTTGTCAAAACGGCTTTATCGTCGGAAAGTTTGAAACGGCTGTCGTTAAACGAGGCGTAAGACCACATTACGATATTTCTGTTTGCAAGAAGTCCCGTGTCCTCGGTTGACAGCGGCAGGGTCATTTCTCCGCCCGCTTTCATAACGGTCAAAGCCCAAAGACAAAGCTTGCGAGGCTCGCCGACGTTCGTCATCGAGTGGGTTATTTTTATCTTTCCGTCGGGTAAAAACTCTACCGCGAGCGAGGGCTGTACGTCTACTTTGCGCCACGCCTTAGGGGTGAAGACTGCGCCGTTTTCTTTTATTTCGAAGTCGACTTTTTCACAGTCGGGATAGTAGGTGGTTATGTCTTCGGGGCTCAGCCACAGGCGGTGTCCGCCGTAGATATGCCACGTTGCGTTTTCGCCGTAGAAGGACGAACAGTCCTTGTTTACCGCGTCGTCAACGTCTTCGTACATTATATTAAAGCCGTCTTTTACGCGCAAATCGATTATTCTCGGCCCGACGTCCAAGGTTACGGTAAGTTCCGTTTTGCCGTCGGATAAAGTCAGCGCTCTGCCTAAAAAGCACTCCGTAAATTTATATTCCATATTCTTTGCCTCCGTCAGTTGAATTTGACGATTGCCCTGCCGTTCGGCAAGGATATTATATTGGTTATTTCTCCGATTTCCGGTTCGAATTGCCGTATTTCTTCGGGCACTTGCGCGCCGTTTGCATAATCGGGGTCGAATTTCAATTCTACGCACGCCGCGGTTTCGCCGTCGAGATAAGAAAGCACGGAATCAAGCTCTTCCCGAGAGGTTATATAGAGTTTAAAGCCGTTGACGGTCGTTTTGTCGAAATAATCGAAGTCCGAAGTGCACGTTGGGGGAACGCCGTATTCGACTACTTCGTCAAAGGTGTTTTTATAAGTTTCGTCGCTTATAAGGAAAAATCTATGGTCGGTATACAGCGCGCCGTCGTTTATAATGCTTCCGTTGGTTGCGTCAACGACGTACCAAACGTCGTCGATAAGCACTTTGTTATAGGCGTGTTTGGCGCCGTTTACGTTGCAAGTTACGCGTACGGCAGGGATGCCTTCGATTGCGCAAAGAGCTACGAACGCCTTGCTTATTCCGTCGCAAACAGCTTTTTTGTAGAAGAACACGCCCTCTAACGTAAATCCCGCATAATCGTATAGGTCGTCGTCGCCCGACTCGGCAAGCTCAGCCAAATCCGAGTCGTAAACGACGTTTGCGGTCAAATAATCATAGAACGCCAAAACCTTTTGATAATCGTCCATTTCCGCGCCGATAACGGCATTGACTACGCCTAAGATACGGTTGTAGAGAATGAGTACGGCGTCGTTTCCCGAAGGTTTAGGACAGTTGCCGTTTGCCAAAGCGTAATACAGTTTTTCCACGCTCGTCACCGAAACGGAACTGCGGGAATTGATATAAAAATTCTTGTTGTCCGCGCCGTAAGGCGTTTGCGAATAGTTGAGTGAAGTCCCCGTTTCTACGGACGACGGAGCGGTAGTCTTCGTTTCGCCCTCGTCGGTCATAAGGACGGTTATTTCGCAGCCGACGGCATTCGCTTTAAATAAATAGCGATAGTAGCCGGCGGGGCAGAAGACGTTTTGCGCGCCCAAAACCGCCTTGCAAACGGAAAGCGTCGCGGGGTCGGCGTAGTCGGTAAGATCCGCGTCCGACGGATACTTGTCGATAACCTCTTCCGGCTCGAACGCAAAATAGACGTTCACCGTATATGCGTCGTAGTTTACTCCGTTTACGTTTTGTATCGAGTGGGGGACGGAGCCGTTGTTTCTGGGACGGTTCAATATTATATAATTGAGCACGGCGCCCAAATCTTCCATATTCAAGAGGTAAGCGTTGACGGTGCCGTCTATCGGCTTCAAAAATTCGTATGCGTGCGAGGGTACGAAGTCGAAATAGTTTTCTTGTCCGTCTTCCGGCGCCACGTATCCGTAATAATAGGAGTCGGAGAAGAGGTAACCCTTATGTCTTATTCTTATTGCGAAAGAATCGTTTAACGCCGCGGATACCGGCAGGATAACGTAGTTGTCGCCGAATACTGCGTCGCTCTTTTCGTCCGAATCGAACAAAAACACTTTGCCGTCGGTAGCCGTAAGCTCGACAACGTACGACGGGCTGCGCCTGACGTTACGCCAGCTTAAATAGATACGGTTGCTACCCGAATAGGTTATGCCTTTGACGTTGACGTCGCAAATATCCGTGGTTTCTTTTGCGCGGTATTCGTCGAAATCTTTTGCTTCACCCAAAATATCGTCCGCTTGCAAACCTTCCGTTTTGCCGATTATAAACAGCCCCGTTTCGTAAGTGAACGGTTCGCTACGCGTGTCGATAACGTTACCGTCGGAATCTAAAACGTCTCTGTCGACGGTCGCGACTATGCCGTCTAAGACAGCTTGACAGGTTATTTTATAATATCCCGCCTGCTTGGGGACGTAGTAGAACGATTGGTCTTTCAGACAAGCCCCTATTTGCCGTGCTTCGGAAATTTTTTCGCCGTAGGCGTTGCAAGAGTAGATGTAGAAGTTGTAGCTTTCGGGCGGTAAGCCGTCCTTTTCGAGAACCGGCGTAAATACGAGCGCGTCGCCCGTTGCGAATTTCGTCACGCCGAATTCGTACTCGGTCGACGAGAGAACCGTGCCTTTTTCGTCCTTGCCGAGGGCGGTGAGAACGAATTCGCCGTCTAAGTTCATGCGTTTCGTCAAATTTCTGCTCGTTGCAACCGTAGTTGCCACGCAAACGCCCGAGCCTTCTTCGTTGCGCCGTTTCAAGTACCAGTCGTAAGTCTTTATTGAGTCCGAACCTTTCAAAAGCTCGAAAGTCGCGCTTTCGCCGTATCGGTAACTGCGCCGCGACGACGCCGTATTCTCACATTGCAAAGTGAAGCCCAAAAACGGGTTGTGAATGGTTATTTGTTCCGAAGCGAAGACCTGTTCTTCTTCGTTTTGCGTCTTCACCTTGGCATAAACCCTGTATGTCGTACAAGTTTGAACGTCTGGCGTATGTACGAATTGAATTTGATTGTCCGCGGCGGGAACGCGTTCCGTGCCGACGTACCAGTAAATAGTGACGTCGGGGTCGGCGTTGGGATTTAAAATCATCAAACGGAAATTGATGGCTTTCGGTTTTCCGAGCACTTGCGAGTATTGCGGGTTGCGGTCGCTCGTTTCCAGCCTGTAACTGCCCGCGCTGTACAAAACGAGAAAATTTACACGGGTGGATACCGTTGCGCCCGTCGAGCTTCTCGAACTTGCCTTAATCGAGCCCCTGCCGCCTTTGAGCGGGGTGACGTGTCCCGACGCGTTGACGGAAATTATATCGGGGTTCAACGATTCGTAAGAGACGGTCCTGCCGTCCGACGCGTGCGACGGTTCGAATACGGGCTCCAAATCCATGCCCGATTCGCCCATTTGCAAAGTTACCGTTTCGGGTAGGTTGAAGAAAATTCTTTGAACGGGAACCGATTCCACAACGACGTTTACGGTAAGAGTCGCTTTTTTGTTGGTTGTGGAAGTCACGCGTATCGGTACTACGACGCCCTCGGGGGTATTTTCTATCGCAGTAATCAAACCGGTAGAACTGACTTTCAAGTACTGCGTATACTGGCTGGGAACGTAATAGGTGAGCGCGGTATTGATTTGCGCGTTTAACGGATGAACGTCTATATTCAATTGATACGTATCGTCGGGAGAAAGAAATATATTAGCCGATTCTATGCTGAGTTTTTCCACACCGCCGTCGTCGTGCGTACACGCAACGAGCGCGCCCGCGCAAAAGACGGCAAGGATAACGACTAAAAGTAACGGCAATATATACTTTTTCATAATATAAATAATATATAACTAAATAATAAATTTGTCAATAGGTAAATATCGGACCACTCGTCACGCGGAAATTTACTCGCGGTCGGAGGAACCCGACACGACGGATAAATTTTATTCCCGCGTGAGTCCGACTCGTAAGGAAGAAAAGTAGTCCCCGTATCTATACCCCAAAAACCTATAAGGTTTTCGGGGACCCCTTGTTTTGTTGGTATTCAAGGCTCGCGCACCCTGACCCCGCGTTGGCAAAAAGCGAAAAGCGCGGTTTTCACTTTTTGAGTATGATTAAAGAGAAAACATTTTTAGTTCTTTTATACCATATTTTTTCAAACTCGGGTGGGGTGGAGAAATGGACTAATCAAAACGCGGAAATGACACTTTTTGCGTTTTGCCATTGCGGGGTGCGGGTGCGTAAGTCCCGTTAAGCCTATTATAATGACAAGAGTTAATTTTATATTAAGAAAAGAAAGACGGACTGTCTTTCTTCATTGTGAGTCCGACTGAAACGGAATTAAATTTTATTAACACAAAGCGTTAGCGACTGTGTATAAAATTCCGTTTCACGATAGGTCGGGCGAAGCAATTATTCGAATTGTTTAAAATATTCCATCGGATTATCCGCATATTGCCCGTAACACTCGTACCATTCTTTCGTCAAAAATTCGTGCGGGGTGTGGGGCGGCAGGGCTTTTGCCAGAGCGTCTATTGCGTCTCTTGCGCCGTCGGCAATAGCTTTTCTTTGTAACCTTGCGGGAACGGTTGGGTCGAACGCAATGGGTTTTCCTACGACTACCGTTTTTAATTCTTTGCTTAAATAGGTGGGATAGAATTTCAAAATTTTGCCCGTTTCGTTATAATACATCTTGCCGAGTTCGGAAAATCCGCAGTAAAAACTGTTTATAAACGGAGAAAATTTCGTCGGACACTCGGGGAATATTACCAAATCGCATCCGTTTTGCAGCGCGTCGAGGCTGTCGCGGAACGTATTGAACATCTTCATATCGTGATAAACCGCTACGTGCGGCGCGGACTTTAAAAGCGGCGTCAACAAAAACGATACGAGTTTTGAGATGAATCTCCACGTTTTTTTATGTTTTTTAGACGGTCCGGCAAAGAAATCATGGTAAAAGAAGTTTGCGTTTTTCTCTTTGTTCAACGCGTAATTTATCAGCCACATTTTCTTGGGTTCTTTAAAATATAAGGCGGCGTAAGCCGGTCCGATAGGTCCCGCGTGGTTCGATAAATATACGCAAGGTTCGTTTTCCGTCGGCTTTTCCTCGTAAATGAATTCGGGACGAGGGAAAATCAATTTTGCCAACGAATACATGAATTTAACGTATAGACTCATAAGTATTTTATCCTTTCGGCTTTATAGCGCGACTCTTTCCGGTAAAGAACACGGCTATCGTTTCGGCGCCGGTGTGGCAGCCTATTACCGGATTTAACGAAAAAATGCGGACGTCGTTCACGCCTTTGATTGCGCGAAGCTTGTTTGCGACGTATTCGGTGTCTTTTGCGCAGTCGCTTTGAGAAATAAAAATCGTCTTGCAGTCGCCGTCGTAAAGTTCACCTACTTTATTGCAAAGGGCGTTTAAGGCGAGTTTTCTGGAAACTATCTTTTGGTAAGGCGTAAGTTTTCCGTCTTCCGCCGTGTAGCAAAGCGGCTTAATTTGCAAAATATTGCCGATAAACGCTTCCGCGCCCGAAACCCTGCCCGTTTTTACGAGCGTGCGCAAATCGTTTATGGTAAAAATATGATTTATTCTTTGTATCGTGCTTTCCGCATATTCGTAACACTCGTCGATACTCAGACCTTCTTGTTGTTTTTGCGCCGTGAGATATACGAGCAGCCCCTGTCCGCCGGCTTCGCTTTTGGTGTCGACAACGTACAGTTTTCTATCGGGATATTTTTCTCTGAGCTCGTTGGCGACGCTCGTTGCGTTTGCATACGTTCCGCTAAGTACGCTGGCAAACGAAAGGTGCAATACGTCGTATCCGTCGTCTAGAAGGGCGGTAAAGAAATCGGAAAACTCGCCGTAGCTCGGTTGGCTCGTCGAGCATTTGGCGCCGCGTCTGAACCGTCCGTAGAAGTCGGTCGGGTCGAAATTTTCGCACGGATATTCCTTTTCGTCGAGATAATAGTGTAAATTAATGGTTTTTATGTTGTACGCCGACAAAATATCATGCGGTAAATCGGCGGTATTTTCCGTTGTTATAATGAATTTTTGCATAAATTTCTCCTATAAACAGTTTGTGATGAGTAGAGTCGTCAAAAAAGTTACAGCGACGTCGCAAACTTTCTTACCAGAAAAAATTTATGTTGAAATTGACAAAATAAATTGTAAAATTTTGCGGTAAAAGCGGAGGATTCTTTTTTATTCGTTTTCTCGTCCTCTCCCTCGTCTTTTTCAAGACCGAATAAATTGAGGATAGCCTTAACTATCAAAATCACGAGAATAACGGAAGTATACTTCTCTTTCCAAACGGGCGGAAGATTTTTAAAGGAGTATCCTTGCTGTTCTATTCTTTTATTCAATTTTTCAATGCATTTAAGCATTTTGGAACCGTGTAACATTAAATTAATTATATCTTAAAGCGACGAGAAAAGCAATAATTTTTTAGTACAGTGAAATTTCCCTGTAAGTCGGACTTGCGCGGGAAATAAAATTTATCCGTGCGTCGGGTTTTCCCGA
>CAYVEU010000095.1:0-8734 GCA_964450015.1 uncultured Christensenella sp.
CGAAGATATTTTATACGTTAGTTTCTCCTCGAAAATGAGCGGAACGTTTGCTTACCTTGACACCGGCATCTCCGAATTACAGGCTAAATACCCCAATGCACACTATCGCCGTTTCGACACCAAAGCCATAAGTTTAGCGGCGGGAATACCCGTTTACGTTGCCGCAAAAATGCACAACGAAGGCAAGTCCAACGATGAGATAATCGAATTTTTGAACGACTTTGTTTATAGAGTAAACGCAGTATTCTCCCCCAACGACCTGTTCTATCTCAAACGCGGAGGGCGAATCTCGGGCGCGGCGGCAACTTTTGGAACGATATTACAATTTAAACCCATTATTCGTTTAACCGACGAAGGAACGCTTGTGAATACGGCAAAAATGCAAGGACGCAACAAAGCAATCAATTATTTGGCGGATGACGTCATAAAGAATGTTCAAGACTTAGACAAATATCCCATCGTCATTTTAAACGCCGACTGCCCCGCCGACGCGGAAAAAATCGAAAAACGCATTCGCAAAGAATTGCCCGACGCAAATATTTGGCTTTACGACGTAGGGCCGGTTATCGGCTCGCATTGCGGACCCGACACCATAGCTTGCGTTTACGTAGGTGAAAAAAGACACTTGAATTAGTCGTCAAAATCTTCCGTATTCCCTCTTCTGTCAAACGGAACGTAACCGTCCTCGGTTTCACTTGCGTCGCAAGTGAAACCGGGGTTTATTTCTATTGCTCTCTTTAAAATATTATAACCGTATTTACTGCGTAGAGCGTCCAGTTTTTCACTGACAGGATTAATCGTAACGTTGCGCTCTTCAAAAAAACTGTTTTGATACGTCAAGTCCCCATTTACTAATCCGTACGTTCCTACTGTTATCATTCGCAATGGTGCTTCAAATTTAAAATTATGGTTTTCTACGAGCAAACTAACGGCACAATCGGCTATTTGCTTTGTGTCGGACGTTGGCGCAAGCAATTGCATTTGCCTAACTTTCGACATTAATTTGTTGTCACGGATACCTATTGAAATTCCAAAAGCCACTAATCCTTCTTTCCTCAACCGATATGATACCATAGAACTTAAAGAATAAACCAAACTTTTCGCATCGTCTAAATTATCGATATCCTTTTCGGCTGTCGCGCCGTTACTTATACTTTTGGGTACGTTTTCATTTTGATTGTCGTCAACCTCATCGCCGTCGATTCCATTGGCAATTTCGTAAAGCTTTTCACCGCTTTTGCCAAGCTCTCTAATCAAACTTTTCTTGCTGTAACAAGCCAAGTCCCCTATTGTTAAAAGATTCATCTCATGCAATTTCTCTGCGGATGCTTTTCCTATATATAACAGTTCTTTTAAAGGCAATTGCCAAATTCTTTTTTTATAGTTGTATATGTCGATTACCGTTACCGCATCCGGCTTTTTCATGTCGCTTCCTAGTTTTGCAAAAGTCTTTGTAAACGCTACTCCTATCGATACCGTTATCCCAAGTTCCTGCTTTACTCTATTTCGAATGACTTCGGCTATGGCATACCCTCCACCGAACAACTTTTCGGTTTGTGTCACGTCCAACCAACATTCGTCCAAACCGAAGCTTTCCACGGTAGGCGTATATTCCTTATAAATAGCGATTGCTTTTTTCGAAAGTTCGGAAAATCTTTTAAAATCTGGCGGCACGGCGAACAGCCCTTTGGCTTTTTTCCTTGCTTCGACAAGGGTTTCACCAGTTCTTATCCCCGCTTGTTTTGCCAAATCGCTTTTTGCCAAAATTATACCGTGCCTTTTATCTGGATTGCCGCTGATTACAAAACACTTACCCCTTAATTCTGGGTTATATACCATAGTTGCGGAAGCGTAAAAATTATTTATATCGACATGTAAAATTACTCTTTCGAACATAATAAAGCTTTAACAGTTAAACGAAGTTCGTTAATTCCAGAGTTATTTTCTATTACCGTTACCGGCACTGAAAAAGAGTTATGCTTATTTTGAACTTCGTATCGGATCATTGCGTCTTCAACCGAAATCCCGTCTCTTTCCGCAACTCGTGCAATTTGAATTGCTTTTGTCGAATGCACGACCCACACTCTATCGAAATAAATTTCCGCACCGCTCTCGGCAAGTAGCGGCACTTCCACAAAAACGTCTCCTCGCATACTTGCCGCCAAACGCTTCACTCTTCCCATTATTCGAGGATGTGCCAAATCGTTGAGTTTCATTCTTGCGTTTTCATCACCAAATATTATCTTCGCCAATGCTTTTTTATCCAATATCCCGTCTTTCACAACGCCTGAAAAAGTAAGTTCCAACAAATCCAAATACTCTTTTTCCGTTATAAGCTGCGCGTTAATTTCGTCACAGCTTATGACGTTACATCCCATTTCTTTCAAAATTGTGGTAACGGCGCTTTTCCCACTTCCAATCGTTCCCGTAATCGCCGTAAGCATTATTTAGCCTCAAACCAGTTTTTGCCCGAAGCCACGTTAACGATTAGCGGAACGCGCAATTTTACGACGTTTTCCATACAATCTTTTAATATCTTTTTAACGGTCGCTTCCTCGTTAAGCGGTGTGTCCACTATCAATTCGTCGTGCACTTGCAATATAAGATGCGCATTCAACCCTTGCTTTTTCAACTCTTCATCGACTTTTAGCATTGCTAGTTTTATAACGTCGCTTGCGCTCCCCTGCAACGGCATGTTCATTGCCGCTCGTTCACCGAAAGCGCGGATATTGAATTGACTTGAAGTAAGCTCGGGAAAATACCTAACTCTACCCAGCATCGTACGCAAATAGCCGTTGGTCTTGGCTTCTTTTACATTGCTATCCATATACTCTTTTACTTTCGGATAAGTGACGAAATACTCGTCAATAAAACGCTTTGCCTGCGAATTGCTGACTGATGCGTTTTTAGCCAAACCGAAACTGCTTATTCCGTATATAATACCGAAATTGACAGCTTTTGCCGAAGAACGCATACTACCGTCTACACTTTCCAACGGCACTCGAAAAATTTTGCTTGCCGTAAGCGAATGGACGTCAACGCCCGTATTAAATGCCTCTATCAAATTTTCATCTTGCGAGAAATGTGCAAGCAGCCGCAATTCTATTTGTGAATAATCCGCGCTGACCAAGACGCATTTTTCGCTTGGAATAAACATACGCCGTATTTCTCGGCCTTCCGCGCGCCTGACGGGAATATTTTGCAAATTGGGCTCTGTTGACGACAATCTACCCGTAGTTGTCAAACTTTGTTTAAAGCAAGTATGCACCTTTCCCGTTTTTTTATTTATAACGCTACGCATACCGTCGATATACGTCGATTTTAATTTGGTTATTTGACGATATCTAAGTAAAACCTCGGCTATTGGATGCTCCAACTCTTCCAAAACCTCGGCGCTCACCGAAAAGCCCGTTTTGTTCTTTTTTGTATGAGGCAGTTGCAGTTTTTCGAATAGAATATGCCCCAACTGTTTAGTAGAATTAACGTTAAACTCTTCTCCCGATATAAAATATATCTCTTTTAAAAGCTTTGCTATTTGTTCGGTATAAATAGAGTCAAGTTCGTTTAGTACGAGTATATCGATTTTAAATCCAGTCCGTTCCATATCGTAAAGGCACTGAATCAGAGGTAATTCCAAATCGGTATACAATTTGTCAAGTTCCATTTCCTGCAACTTCTTATCCAGTTCTTCGTTAAGCGAAAGCAACTCCGCCGCAACGTTTTTGCCGCCGTAACCGTATGCCAAAAGCAATTCGGTCACATCTTTGATATTCCTGCCCGGCATAAGCAAATAGCCTTTAAGAAGTAGATCTTCATACGGTTGCTCTATTTCGATATTATAGTTGTTTAAAAGCGTCTTCATTTGCTTGACGTCATAAAAAACTTTTTTATAATCTTTGCCGAAAAACGGCTTCATAATCTTAAAAGCGTCGTAGTCGTTTATTCCGCTCCCGAATAAATCTACGGAAAATGCAACGTCATAACTCTTATCTCCGCAACAAAAGCTCAACGCGTTGCCCGCAACGTTAAACGCTATCGCGTCCGATTTTTTAATGGTGTTTACGATCGCCGTTAGTTCGTCTATCCCGTTTACCGAAACGTTCTCGACGGCAATTTCTTTTCCGACGGATATCTCTTCGGTTTCCGTTTCGAATTTAAACCTATCGGTAAGTTTCTTAAATTCCAGTTTGCGCATCATCGCATACGCTTCCGCTTTAAGTGGATAATTAAACTCCAAATCTTTCAAATCGCAGTCGAGTTGCACGCTGACGCAAATCGTCGCCAGTTCTCTCGATAAAAGCACCTGTTCTCGGTTTTCACTCAATCTCTCCCGCAGTTTCCCCTTAATTTCATCCAAGTGGGCATAAATGCCGTCTATATCCTCATATTGCTTTAATAAGTCGGTTGCGGTTTTAGGTCCGACTCCGCTTGCCCCCGGAATATTGTCGGAACTGTCTCCTGCAAGCCCCTTATATTCAATAATTTGCTTAGGAGTAAATCCTAAGTCCGCCATTAAAGTTACTTTATCGTATTTTATAACGTCACTGACTCCGCGTTTTGTAAGATAAACCGTTGTGCTGTCGTCAATAAGTTGCAAACAGTCCCTATCCCCGCTGACTATTATCGTATTCTTATCAAACTTTTTTGCCAACGTCCCGATAATGTCATCTGCTTCAACACCCTCTTTGAATAAAATTTTAATTCCCATCTTTTGCAAAAGCTCCTGCAAAACGGGAATTTGTACTGCAAGTTCTTCTGCCATAGGCTTTCTTGTCGCTTTATATCCGTCGTATTTTAAATGCCTGAAAGTCTTGGCTCGACAGTCGAACACGGCGCAAATATGCGACGGCTTTTCTTCCGAAATCAATTTTTGGAGCATCGAAACGTAACCGAATACCGCATTCGTGTACATTCCGTCTGCCAATTGCAACGGCGGCAACGCGTGAAACGCCCTGTTTATTAAACTGTTAGAATCAATCAATATAATTTTTGTTTCAGTCATTTTGCCTCTATAATTCTAATTTTAAATCGTTTTCTTTTATCCAGTTTATCTTTCTCAACAACAACCCTAAACCCCAGCATATAAGCGCGGGGATAACTAAGAATAAAAATACGACGGCAAGCCAAAATTTCCACTGTTCCATACCGCCCGAAGCTACGGAACTTTCGTAAGCGCTGATAATTCCCACGAACCCGCACGTTCCCATTCCGCCGCCGCTTGCTCCACATTTCAATTTGAATAAACACGTTGCCATCGGACCGCAAACTGCGCTTGCCACGACCGGCGGAATTAACACTTTGGGATTGCGCATCACGTTAGGAATTTGCAGCATACTCGTACCTAGCCCTTGACTTACCAGTCCGCTCCATTTATTTTCGCGAAAACTCATTACGGCAAAGCCTACCATTTGACAAGCGCACCCTACCGTTGCCGCACCGCCCGCTATAAGCATAAATTCCGACGTATTGCCAGCCGCTACCGCGACCCATATCGCTGCACTGGACGTCGGAAACGTCAACAAAAGCCCCATAACGACGGCTATTATAAGTCCCATAAAAAACGGAGTAATTTCCGTCGCGATTGCTATACCGTCTCCGATTTTATTTACCAACCAAATAAAAGGATAAGACGCATACGCGCCGAAAATAGACACGATTAAACAAACTAACGGAACTATTAATATATCTAATTTTGTTTTCCCTGCAACCAAATTGCCGATCTCGCACGCGAGCAAAGCCGTAACGTACGCGCCGATTGGATTGCCGGGCAAGCCTTTACCGACTATTGCGGCTACCGCTTCCATCACTCCGCCCGAGAAATCAGCTCCGATAAATTGACTACTCATCGCACCTATAAACCCTGCAACTATTGCGGAAAACATAACGAGACGCGACGTCTTCAAATAATTTGCTATCCCTGCGCCTATACCCGCGCCCATCATAACGGACGCAATGTTACCCGTTAAAACCAAAATGCGTCCTACGAAATTATCGCCTATTAATTGCCCTATCGTTTTTATTATCGTACCTGCAATAAGCGTAACGAAAAGTCCTTGCGCCATGCCCGAAAACGCGTCGATAAACCAACGCTTGCACAATCTTTTTACATATGAACCAAACTCTTTTGCCGTTATTTTATTCATTATTATCCGCTAATACGCTATAAAAAATTTTATCTTTACGAACTTTTTCGCGCATGAACAAATTGAACCGTGAACCGCTTCCCTCAATATCGGTGCTATGACTTTTTAATTCTTTCCAAAACTCCATAGGTGTATATAATTTAAATTTTTCCATTTCAAACAGTTTTGCATACTCCTCAAAAAGCACAACTAACGCCGAATCGTAATTAGTTGTAAATTCATCGTACAATTTTAAAACTTCGACGCGTAGTGCCCGTATAACCGTTTCAACGGAACTGTCGCTCGGCAATTTGAGAACCTCCGCCAATCTCTTATAATTTTTTCTTACCGCGGCATAAATCAAAGCAATGAGTTCGTCGGTTGAACCGTTCAAATAGTACTTGTTCCCGCCGTAGCCTTTTAAAAATCTCATTGCGTCGAAATATCCCAATTTTATATTGCGACTCACCATTTTTTGAGACAACGCAACAGTCTTGCCCAAATCCTCCGATGGGCAAATGTAATCGATTTTTACCTTTCCGTCCTTAGGAAGTTTATACGGCATTTTGCTCATCGTTCTTACGGCTATAATCTCGTCGTAATTTTTTTGCGCCAACAAGGCTATGGGCATATTGTTATATACCCCGCCGTCAACGTAATATTTACCGTTCAACGGTTTAAGCCGAAACGCAGGATAATACGCGCTTGCCATTATATAATTGTGAAGTTCCCCTTCGGGTATTTCTTCCAAAAACAATTCGACGGGTGCTCTATCCGTAATTGAATAAGTAACCATAGCCAAATCCATATCGGAACTTCTTACTCTTTCTTCCGAAATATATTCTTTCAAAAACGGAATTAATTTATCCGTAGGTATGCCTAAATTCCTTATAAATTTAATTACCTGCTTAGACCAATATACTATTGAGGATTTGGAAAATTCTTTATTAAACAAATTTTCCACTTGTTGGTCGTCTAAATCGGTAAATAGGCTTGCGGTGACGCTGTTCCAAAATTTCAATATGGAATCGTAGTTCTTGTCCTGAGCTATGAGCGCGGCGTTTATTGCGCCGATACTGGTACCGGCAACGCCGTCAAACTTATAGCCTTTATCGTAAAGAGCCATAACCGCGCCGCAATGAAACGCTCCTTTGGCGCCGCCGCCTTCCAATACCAATCCTCTGCGCATCCGATCTCCAATCCTATTTTACGACTATGCGGAAATTCAAGTTGTAATCTTTGTTTTTAGGCAGTTTGTATTGCGGCAACAAGCAAGCCATGGCGGGAACGTCCCCTCCGACGCCTCTCTGTCCGCCGTCGACGTAAACGGTATAGAATTCATTCTTTTTCAATTCATGCAAATGCTTTGCCTCGTTTAAATCGTGAAGCGAATATTCTTGCACGCTGAATTCAAACGGTTTTTCTTCCGCAATCAATAGCAAACCGCTATCTTCGCTACCGAGATCTAAATATCTTGCATCGGTATGATTGCCGTTTTCTTGCGGATACAAATAATCGTGATTGAAATCGGACGCTACGCCGCTGTAAGTTCTCAACACCGCTCCCGTATTCCTGTCGCAAGTGTTCTCATGCGGTCCTTTGGCGTAAAATTCCATTTTTTCCACATCTTCGCGCAACGCAAAACTGAAACCGTAGCGTGTCAAATCGCTCTTTGCGCGCAAATTCATATTTACGTCTATACACCCGTTGCCTATGACGTATTCCGTAATGAGCTTTTTAGCCAATGACAAACGCCATTCTATGGTTATCTTTACACAACCGCTTGATTGCGTAACGTCTATATTTTTCGGACGCAACTTCTTTTGAGCATTAAAATATTTATTGACGCCCATTATCGATTGCACGAATTTGATATTAACCTGCGCAAAACGGTCGTTGTCGATCACCGCCCTGCAAAAATTAGGCAATAAAGGCTCCCTCAATCTTTCTTTATTGTTTTTGGAAATGCTGAGAAGCGCACCCGTAGATTTATCCAAAACTACCTGTACATCGCCATCTTTTACCGTTATTTCCCAATCCGATTCGTCGACCGTCGCGTTGCCTTTCATTTCCTGCAATTTAAAGTCGGTCGTTTTCAACATGAAATTCTCAAACGCAACTACGTGTCCCGCTTTCAAAACTCCTTTATCCGCTTTCAAAATAAGTTCCGCCAAAACGCCTATTTCGCCGTCGTAATCCATTCTTTCCAACTCGATAACGACGCTCTCCCCCGGATTGACGGACGGCATAGCGAATATGCTTGAAGACGCTTCCATACCATCGGCAAAATACGTTATTTTCAAGTCGTAATCCTTTAAGTCCGTAAACATGAAACCGTTCATTACCGTAAGCTTTCCTTTTTCCAAGAAAAATTCCGGCATTTGGTAAACTTTACGCACCTCGTACAATGCGGGATTAGGCGAACGGTCGGCTCTGACTATTCCGTTGAACGCGAAACTGCTGGAATTAGGCTTGTCCCCGAAATCTCCGCCATAACGCCACTCGGTTACGCCGTTATTGTCGTATTTAATACTTTGGTCGGCGAAATCCCATATAAAGCCGCCTGCCAAACGGTCATAACGATTAAAATAATCCCAATAGTCGGCAAAATT
>CAYVEU010000096.1:0-8705 GCA_964450015.1 uncultured Christensenella sp.
TAAAGCTTCCTCGTAACACATTCCGCAACTTTGCTTAGTGCTGCTGCGGTCAAGCCCTGACACGGTTCACAACGCGAAATTGTACGAGACCTTATTATCAACATTCCTTATTCCCATCGGCTTTCCATAGTAAATACCTCGGTGGGCGTTCGACCCCGCTATAGCGGATTGCGGGTCACAGGGCACCGCTGGCTCCCCGTCTAGCATCAAGACGTATTATAACCTAAATCCGAAATAAAATCAAGCTAAAATTTGTCGCATTTTGCGCTTTTCGGTTTTATTGGAATTTATTAAAACTCTATCTCCTCACCAAAAAGTAACAACGCTATCCGTTTTTTCAATTCAGGGATGCCCTCGCCCGTCTTGGCGCTGATAGTTAAATAATCACCGTCGGGTCGAAAATCGGAAGCATTGTCGGAATCGATTTTGTTGAGCACCGTCAGCTTTTTTACCTCCCCCGCGCCGATTGATTTCAGTACATTTTCGGCAACCTCGTACTCGTTTTTTGGATTATCGCTTTCCAAATTTACAACGTGCAAAATAAGGTCTGAAAACACCGTTTCTTCCAGCGTACTTTTAAATGCTTCTATAAATTCGTGCGGTAATCTTGATATAAAACCTACCGTATCGGTAATTACGAATTCTTTTCCCGGCGCAAGCCAAAGTTTTCTTCCCGTCGTATCAAGAGTCGCAAAAAGCTTGTTTTCTTCTTTTACGCCCGCCTTTGTTAAAGTATTCATGAGGGTTGATTTTCCAGCATTTGTGTAGCCAATGATACTGACAGTGCGAATTTTTGAGCTTTCGCGCTTCTTCCTGCGCAAACGCCTTTCCTGAGTCAGCTTTTCGATTTTATCTTCCAAATCTTTTATCTCTCGGCGTATCGTACGTTTGTCGAGTTCCAACTGCTGTTCACCGCCTCCGCGCCTTGCGCCGCCTCCGCCCGCACCGCCGCCTCCTTGACGGCTGAGAACCGCGCCTTGTCCGAGAACTCTCGGCAAGCTGTGTTTTTTTCTTGCAAGCTCTACTTGCAATTTCCCTTCCGCACTCGTCGCGTGTCGAGCAAAAATTTCCAAAATCAGCGTCGCCCTGTCTATAACGTCAACGCCTAAATATTTTTCCAAATTGTTAAATTGACTTCCCGAAATATCGTTGTCGAATATAACGGTTTCCGCTTGCAAAGCCTCCACCGCATCTTTTAATTCTTTGAGTTTTCCCGTACCTATATAGTACGCCTTATCGGGACGTTCTTTTCTTTGCACCATCGTCCCGACCGTTTCGTACCCTGCGGTTTCCGCAAGTAACGCAAGCTCTTTTAAAACTGCGTCCGAGTCTTTTTCTTCCGTCACGTTCACTAGAATTGCTCTCATAAATTCTTCCATTATTATATCCCTTTTTTCCCTTCGTTATTATTCTTGTTTTTGATTTTGCGAAGTTTCGCCCAACTCGTAATTAAAACCGCGATATCGGCAACCGCCGCAACGATTAAGGCTATAAATACGTATAAACAAATCCATAAATCTATTTTCTTAACGTGCAATAAAACAGACAAGGCAAAAAGCGCTATAACTATGCTTAAAGCAATCGCGCAACATATAAAATTAACCCTCGACCATAATTTTTCTTTGTCGTTCACGGATTGCCCCTTAAAATTACGCCGGATTTCCGAATCTAATCCTTATTCTTTTCTTTTTTCTTGGCCCAAACGCTCATTTCCGTTTGCAAAGCGGCTTCGTTTGACGCAAGCGGATCGCTAGACGGTTTTGCGCTGTAAACGTTGACGTACAAAAATTCGTATTCTTCATGCCCTTCTATCGGACCGCAAATGTGCCCGCTGTAAAGATATTTTCTCTTTTCGTCAATGAAGTTTTCAGTTGACTGCACCGTTGCCGCAATAATCGGCACAATTCCGATTTTGCCGAATTTTCCGTGTTCGTTGCAATAATGATACCCCAACCGTTTCAACTCTTTCGCTATCGCGTCCGGATCGACCAAACTGACTATTTCCACTAATTCTTCAATTACCATAGGTCACTTTCCAAATTAAAATTTTACGCTTACTTATTTGACGCAAATTATATTATCATAATATCACGACGATATAATAAAGTCAACTTCTTCCGTTGTCCAATGCGACGTCACCGTACGATTACGTTAATATTTTTTCCATATAAACTTTCATCGGTTGCATACCGTTCTTACTGTAAAAATCAAATGCTCTTTGATTGATATTCCAAACGTTGAGAGTTACATTATAGCAACCTATTTCCTTAGCATAGTCGAAAACGAAATTTAGAAGCTCCGTTCCTACGTGCTCACCTCTATTCGATTCGTTTACGCAAAGATCGTCGAGATATAAAGTTTTTATATCCGTCAAATTGGAATCGTTTATATGTTGCTGTATGTCGCAAAACGCATAGCCGACCGCTTTGTCGCAATTATCGACCGCTACAAATATCGGCCTTAAATCGTCTACAAGCAAATTTTTAAGTTCTTCACCGTTGTATTTAGTCATACCCGACTTAAATATATCGGGTCTACCTTTATGGTGAATTAAATTAATTTGCATGAGCATATCGTTTAACTCGGGAATATCTTTTGTGGCGGCCCTTCTTATTTTCACGATAAACCTCTCCCGTTTATGAATATTTCATACGGGGAAATCAATCGGTACTTCACCGTATAATTTTATTATACCATATCTCAATACTGATTGCATCTTAAATTCTTCCGAATTTGTGCCCTTATGCTTGCAAAAATCATAATAATTTAATACGAAAAAAATCAAATAAGGCTATTGAATCCTAAAAAGAAAAAATGCTATAATATAAAACGAAATTAACGAAACAAAACGAGGAAAAAATGAAAAAATCAATAAAAATTATTTTGATTGCAGTTGCTATTATTCTTGTTCTTGCAATCGTGATTACATTTTCGATTATCGGATATATGTTTGACCGCAATGACACAGAGGCTCTTTTCAGAGAAAACGTAGCAAAAGTCGGTTATGAAAATTCAATCGAAACAGCTCTTCCGCAAACCGAAATATATAATTTTATCAAAGCGCATTTCAGTTCGGCATTGCCTGACGGCAAGGTTAAGAAGAAAGCTATTATTATCGGCTACGACGGCTGTCGCGCAGATATACTTAACGTGCGCCAAAATGAAAACAGCGCAATATCCGCTATGCTTGACGACGGCGCTTCGATAAATCTTGCATATTGCGGCGGCGTAAATTACCCCGCTAAAAACACACAAGACACATCCACCGCTCCCGGTTGGTGTTCCATTCTTACGGGAGAATGGGCTACCGTACACGGTATTACGGGCAACAGTATCACAAAATCTTTGGAAACAAAAACTCTCCTTACTAGTCTTACGGAAAAAAATATTATCGATAGAGCCACGTTTATTACTAGCTGGGACGGACACTTTACGGTAAAAAAATCAACGTATGGTTTAGAGAAAAACTACTGCGAAGAAAACGGACTTAACGTAGCTTATAATAAGTGCAAAAACGACAAGGCTTCCCTAAAAGCCACAATCAATGAACTTGAAAAAACCGATTGCGCGGACTTTACTTTTGTAATTTACGAACCTACCGATCACACAGGACACGGTCGAGGATTTTCCTACAATAATCCCCAATATAAAAAAGCCTTTAAAACTGCCGACTCTTACGGATACGAAACATTGAAAACAATCAAAAACAGAGCAACCTACGCAAGTGAAGATTGGCTTATTATAATAACTGCCGACCACGGCGGCATCGGCGGCAATCACGGCGGTGACAGTATTCAAGAAAGAATGACTTTTATCGTTACAAATCATAATTTAAATTAAATCCAATTAGGTTTCTATTTAACTAAAAAGCTCCGAAAACTTTCATTTTTCGGAGCTTTTTTAGTAGAACAGCATTTTTATCCTACAAATATGGCGCACCCGAATGGATTCGAACCATCGACACCTAGCGTCGGAGGCTAGTGCTCTATCCAACTGAGCTACGAGTGCATTTTGTTTACTATATATTACACCATATTTTCTGTTTTTACAAAGAAAATCGGTTGCTTTATTAAAAATTTTTACAAGTTCGGAACGGCGTCTAGCGTAATATCAGCGGGTAATACGCCCTCTTTTAATGCGTAATATGCCGCTATTCCTATCATTGCCGCATTATCGGTACAAAGTGATTTCGACGGTAGAAAAACTTTTATACCGCGCTTAGTTGCTTCGGATAACAGTTTTTCCCGCAACGCGGTGTTGGCACCTACTCCGCCGGCAAGAGCTATTTCTTTGCGTTTATTGTTCTTTGCGGCAATCATAGCATTTTCGACCAACATTCCGACCGCGGCATTTTGGAATGAGCAAGCAACGTCGTGTTCGTTTATTTGTTCGCCGCGTGCCTGTGCGTTGTGAACGTAATTTATTACTGCTGTTTTTAAGCCGGAATATGAAAAGTTTAAGTGCTTCTCGCCTTTAAACGGTCGCGGCATAGGGATATTATCCTTGCCCGACAAAGCGCATTTTTCTATTTGAGGTCCACCGGGATACGAAAGTCCCAAAACGCGCGCCACTTTATCGAACGCTTCCCCCGCCGCGTCGTCCACGGTTGCGCCTAAAACTTTCATATTGCCGTAGCTTTTAATGTCGATAATTTCGGTATGTCCGCCGCTTGCAAGCAGACACAAAAACGGAAAAGTTATATCTTTATGCTCGATAAAATTAGCTAAAACGTGTCCTCTTATATGGTCGACGCCCATTAAAGGTATATTAATTGCAAAAGACAAAGCTTTTGCGTACGCGACCCCGACCAACAACGCGCCAAGCAACCCCGCACCGTAAGTTACCGCCAAAATTTCCACGTCGGTCAATTTAAGTTCCGCTTTTTCCAACGCTTCTTTGACAAGATTATCGATAGCCAATATGTGGTTGCGCGAAGCGATTTCCGGAACTACTCCACCAAAGCGTTTATGTATTTCTATTTGTGAGGAAATAACGTTAGCTAAGACTTTATCCCCTTTTAAAACAGCCACCGCCGTTTCGTCGCAACTTGACTCTATCGCCAAAATTATAACGTCGGGCTTGTCTTTAACTTTATTCCATTTTTTCAGACACGTTTCGAAATAACTCATTACGACCTCTTTAAATACTCCAAAATGAAGTCGCCTATATCTCCGTCCATAACTGCCGTTACGTTCGTATTTTCGAAATTAGTGCGGTGATCTTTTACCATAGTGTACGGACAAAATACGTAACTCCGTATTTGACTGCCCCATTCGATTTTTTTGAGCTCGCCCTTTATATTTTGCGCTTCCTCCAATTTTTCCCGTTCCCTAAGTTCTGTAAGCTTGCTAACCAGCATTTTCATTGCGGTTTCCCGGTTTTGAATTTGGCTTCTTTCGTTTTGACACTGCACGACTATACCCGTCGGAATATGAGTAATGCGCACCGCGCTGTCGGTTTTGTTTATGTGCTGTCCGCCTGCGCCGCCGCTTCTATACGTATCTATTCTCAACTCGTCAGAATTGACGACTATTTCCTCATTGTCGGTAATTTCCGGCATAACCTCCAAACTGGCAAACGAGGTATGACGCCTTTTGTTTGCGTCGAACGGACTGATGCGCACCAGTCTGTGAACTCCCATCTCCGCTTTAAGATAGCCGTAAGCATTCTCGCCCGCAACGGAAAACGTCACGCTTTTTATGCCCGCCTCATCGCCTTCCAATCTATCCAAAACCTTTACGGAATAGCCGTTTCGTTCGGCGTAACGAACGTACATTCTAAAAAGCATTTCCGCCCAGTCCTGCGCTTCGGTTCCGCCCGCGCCAGCGTGTAAAGTTAGAATAGCGTCGTTGGAATCATACTTCCCTTTAAGTAAGGCTTCGACCTGCAATTGGGCAACCTCATCGGCTACTTTGGATACCTCATTTTTTGCATTTTCTACTTCCGATTCCTCATCAAGTTCCTCGACTAAATCCAGAAGTGAAAAGGTGTCTTCGACCTTTTTTGCCAGTTCTTCGACCCGCTTTACCTTTTTAGTGCAAACGTTTAGACGGCGACTGACCTCTTGTGCTTTCTCTATATTTTGCCAAAAATCTTCTCCGTGCTGGACAGTAGTAAGCGTTTCTATTTCGCCTTTTAACGCAACAATATTCATTGCTTCCGCTGCGTCGGAAACGTCCTTTTTCAATTTTTCCAAAGTCTGCCGCTGTGCGTAAAAATCAACCATTAATTATCCTTCCTACCGCAGCAATCTTTATACTTTTTACCTGAGCCGCACGGACACGGCGAATTGCTGAAAACTCCCGCCCGTTGATTTCTCTTTTGCGTTTCGTGTGCGACGAAAGCGTTCTTTCTTTCCACCGCCGCTTCGGCGTCGATATTCAACAAAATCAAAGCGACGTTCGTCTGAATGCTCTCTATCATTGCATCAAACATATCGCTACCCTCGCGACGGTACTCCATAACAGGGTCCTTTTGTCCCAACCCGCGAAGTCCTATGCCTTTGCGCAAAATATCCATGTTGTCGATATGATCCATCCACTGTTTATCTACTTGATTGAGTAGCACGTTGCGCTCGGTAGAACGGAAATCTATGCCGTTGGCTTCTGCATACGCGATTTTTTCTTCATATTGTTTTACCGCTTCTTCTTGAATTGCTGCGACTATTCTTTGATAGCTTCTATGTCCGACGAGTTGCTTATCTACAAACGCACTGCCGCTTTTCAAAACCCGTTGTTCCAGTGCTCTGTTGAACGCCTCGTAATCCACCGTAGTTTCGTCGCCCGACGAGAAATCCACGTATTGCATTACTATTTCCGTAATAAGCGGTTCAATATATTTTACGACCTGATCGTGAACATCCACGCCATGTAATACCTCGTTCCTCTGCGTATAAATAAGTTGACGTTGCTTGTTCATCACGTCGTCGTAATTTAGGACGTACTTTCTTCTTTCGAAATTGGCGTCCTCGCAACGCTTTTGCGCACTCTCTATTTGACGGGACAAAATGGGCACCTGCAACATTGCGTCCTCGTCACCGGATAGCGTTCTCATAATGCCCTGCATTCTCTCTCCGCCGAAGCGTTTCAACAAATCGTCTTCAAACGATAGATAGAAACAACTGCTGCCCTCGTCGCCCTGGCGACCGCTACGACCGCGGAGCTGATTGTCGATACGACGGGATTCGTGTCGTTCGGTTCCTATTACACGCAACCCGCCCAGCTTTTTGACTTGCTCTTTTTCCGCGTCCGTTTCTTTTTTGTAGTTTGCAACCAACGCGTTATAGTGTTGACGAGCGGCAATTTCTTCCGGCTCGGACAGCGTGTTAAACGCGCTTGCTATCGAAATAAGCGCTTCGGAATAACCCTCTTTCGCCATTTGCTCTTTTGCCATAAATTCGGGATTTCCCCCAAGGAGAATATCGGTACCACGACCTGCCATGTTTGTCGCTATCGTGACCGCGCCTACTTTGCCCGCCTGCGCAATGATCGCCGCTTCCGCTTCGTTGGATTTTGCGTTTAATACGCGGTGCGGAATATGCTTTACCGAAAGCTTACGGCTGAGAAGTTCCGACACGTCGACGTTTATCGTACCGACCAGTAACGGTTGTCCTTTTTGGTTGACAGCAATAATTTCGTCGATAACGGCGTTGTATTTTGCCTCCTTGCTTATAAATATTTTGTCGGGCTCGTCCACTCTCACCATTTCCATATTCGTGGGGATTTCCACAACGTCCAAATTGTAAATACCTTTAAACTCCGCTTCCTCGGTCATTGCCGTACCGGTCATGCCGCTGAGCTTATTGTAAAGACGGAACAGGTTTTGGAAAGTAATAGTCGCAATGGTTCTGTTTTCTCTCTTTATTCGAACGTTCTCTTTTGCCTCTATCGCTTGATGTAAGCCTTCGGAGTACCTTCTTCCCGCCATCTTTCGCCCCGTAAATTCGTCAACTATTACAACCTCGCCGTTTTCTACGATATAGTCTTGATCGCGCGCCATTAAAAAGTTAGCGCGTAAGGCACTATTGATTTTCGTCGACAAATCGGCGTTCTTCGCGTCGCCTAAGTTATCCAAACGGAAAAATCTTTCCGCTTTTTCCACACCCTGTTCGGAAAGATAAATATGCTTATCCTTTTCGTCGGTCGTATAATCATCGGGACGCAACGTTTTTATAAATCTTTGAACCGTCGCATAAATTTCTCCCGATTGCGCCGCGGGGGCGGAAATAATAAGAGGCGTTCTCGCTTCGTCGATAAGGATACTGTCCACCTCGTCCACGATTGCGAAATTGTGCCCGCGTTGCATTATTCTCTCCAAGCTTGTCGCCATATTGTCCCTAAGGTAGTCGAATCCAAGTTCGTTGTTCGTACAATAAGTAATATCGCAGGCATACGCCGCTTTTTTGTCCGCAAAACTCATATTGGGCAAGATGCAGCCTACCGTCATATTCAGAAATTTGAACACCTTTCCCATCCATTCCGCATCGCGCTTTGCAAGATAATCGTTTACCGTGACGATATGCACGCCCTTACCGGAAAGCGCGTTTAAGTACGCAGGCAAAGTCGCAACGAGCGTTTTACCTTCACCCGTCTTCATTTCGGCTATTCTTCCTTGATGTAAAACTATACCGCCGACCAATTGAACGTCAAAATGTCGCATATTCAGAACCCTCAAAGACGCCTCGCGCATTACCGCAAACGCGTCCG
>CAYVEU010000097.1:0-8686 GCA_964450015.1 uncultured Christensenella sp.
CCCTCATAGACAAATTAGCGTTTGCTCTAAAATAGCCAATTCTATTAATTATGTCATCATAAGTTATTTTTGCCATTAATTCTACCTCTAATTTATTTTAAAATGAATTTTGGAAAAATATGAGTTAGTCAATATGGTAAAATTTAGATATTTATGTTAATATAATATACTCACTAACTTATTTGTGGTATAATAAGTTTGTGAATAATGTATTTTGATACATTCAAAAACATTTTAGACGCACAAATTAAATATATTTATAGGTGAATAATGAAAAAAAACTTAACTGCGTGTTTTACAGGTCACAGACCAAAAGGTTTGCCGTGGGGATACGATGAGACACAAAAAAACTGCATATTATTTAAAACAGATTTAAAAAACATTCTTCGTAAAGCAATTGACTACGGCATCACAACCTTCTTAACGGGTATGGCAGAAGGTTTCGATATGATTGCCGGAGAAACGATTGCGGAATTAAAAATCGAATATCCTTACATAAAATTAATTGCCGTTATTCCCTGCGAAAACCAAGAAATAAAGTGGAGCAGACAACAGCAGTTACGTTATAAAAATTTATTAATTAAATGTGATAATCAAATAGTTTTGAATAAATATTATACTCCAACTTGTATGAACGAAAGAAATAAATATATGGTTATGCACGCATCTATTTGCATAGCTTGTTATGACGGAAAACCAAGTGGCACTGAAAACACTTTGAGATTTGCAAAAGAAAATGGTTTAAAGGTTCGTTTAATCAACCCCAATGATTATAAAGAATAATTTTAATCCCTCAAAACAAGCCCTTCGCTTACGAATATACTATTCATATGATAAAGACCTTGATTGAGCCGAATTATAATTTCGCCGTCGGTTTTTTGCGGGTTTTCAATCGAATATTTTACGCTGTTTTTGACTTTTACCCAATCTTTTAAATTACCGATGTTGCTCAAAAAACACATTATACGGGAACTTAGCTTTCTTTTTATTACGATTTCGAATTTTTCGGTCGGCACAAGCTCGACAAAATCGTGGGCAACATAACCTAAGCTGTCCTCAATTGTGCCTTTCAAGTTTATTTTTTGTCCGTTTACGGTTATTTTATACATATCGTAGCTCGGGCGTATTATTTTCAAAGTTACCATAATTTGATTTTACCATAGTTTCAGTTTGCCGTACAATTCTTTTCAATAAAGCGGTAATATAATTCCATAATAGCGTATACCAAATTACAGCAACACACTAACGCCAACGCAAGCATTCGCATAACGTGATAAACTTCGGCGTAAAAAGCTAAATTTGCGGCGTAAATCAACCCTAACACCGCTACTGACTGCAATATCTTTGCCGCAATATATTTTTTGCCGTACGGAATTTTAAACGCTCGGCAAACTACGGCAACGAATACGTTTTGCGCTATTATCAAAGGCAGAAACACAAGCGTTCGATATAAACAAGACGTTATTCGAACGCCTATTTCCCCCAATATAAAAATCAATATAAGTTCGAAAATCTGTCCGGCGACAATCGAAATAAACAGCTTCCCGTTTACCGGTTTGGAACGAAGAAATTCTATTATCCGAACCGAAATTTCTTTTCTTATGCGGACTTTTAAAATAAAACACAAAACCGCAACGAGCAACGCCGCGCTCGCCGCATACGGAATAAACCACAATAAGCTTTTAAACCGTAAATTCAAAAACACCGTTAAAAAGCATATTAAAAGCGCAATATAGAAGAGCAATTTTACTATCTTCGGCAATTCGCAAAAGTCGTACGTATAAAAACTTTGAATTAAAAAGCCCGTTCCGATAACGACGAAAAAAAGCGGATATAAAAATATCTCCTGCTCTAAGCTAAGCAATTCCGTTTTTGCGTCGGGATTTATTAAGATAATCAAAGCCGAAATCCACACCAAAACCGCTATAAGCGTATGCATTATGCCGAATTTCGGGCTCTTAACCGTCTGCCGTTTCAATCAATCCCCCCGACTTTTAAACGTTCTGCATACAATTTATACCCGACGTATTCATTCAATTTACAATGCTTTTGCCTGTAATATGCGTTCCAATAACTGACCATTCGCGTAAACCCAAGCCGAATATTATCGAAATTTATTTTACATAAATAATCCAAATTATCGGCATTGTTTAAGCATAAATGAGCGTAAATAATATTTAATATCTCCGCAATATACTCGTCGCATATTTTCAAAATATAGGGATAAGCCCATTGCGGCAACTTCTTTTCGGACAGCAAATTTTCTATGCCCTTTTGTCTAATATAACCGTCTTTATGCCGTGCCGCCAAACAATTATACATTATTTTTTGATTGTCGGTTAAAGTCTCGATTTCCTCTGCCGAAAGCTCGCTCATGCCTATTCTATACGGTACCGAAACAGACCCGTCCTCGCCGCAATTCCAAACGGTATCGTACTGTTCGGACTTTACACGGCAAAAATCCCGTAACTTACGGAACAAAAAATCGTATTCTTTTTTATATACCGTTGGAAAAAAATTCTCCGACATTTTTTACCTTCCTGCTGTTAATGTTAGCAAATTTACCCGTCAAAGTCAATATATCCGTTTTTTACGAATAAGCTAAACGGCGGGAAAATTCGCATCCCGCCGTCTTATTCGGTTTAATATGGCATTGGATTGATTACGTCAATCGCTTTCCGTCGTTTCCTCGACTTTTTTGCCGTCTTCCGACGAACCGCCTTCGGTCAAAACAGCTTCCTGCGAAACAGCCGCGGTCAACGGCTCGGCGGTCGTTTTACCGTGTTTGCTTTTGCGAACAAGACCGATAACGAGCACGGCTGCGCCCACCGCGCCGACGGCTATCGCTACGCCTATAAGCAACCACGCCCAAAACGGCACGGCTTTCTTTTCGAGGTATTCTATGCGGAAGTATTCGCCTTGCGAGAACTCAAAGCGGACGTAGCTTCCCGACTGCGCCGACTGCACGCGCGTTTCCGTCGCCCCGTTTACGAGATAGACGGCGGCTTTATCGGACTTGTCGCCGACGAAAAATTTCACCGTTGCGTTTTCATACGGAACGTCTTCGTCGCCGAGCGTCAACTCGACGGAATACAAATTGCCCGTCTGTATAAGCTTAGCTTCCGTCCCTTTGCGGAAAAAGCCCTCTACGAAAATTATATTTTCCGCGTCGGTAATCGAAGTTACCGCTTCGGTATATTGTACGTAAACCGAAATATTGCCGTCGGCGACTACCGATATCGGCACGTCCGCAAAATATTCGGCGTCGTCTCCGACGCGGACGTATTGTCCGTTCCTCTTTTCCGCATGAACGAGGTCGGGAATATCCACCGTTTCGTTTTCGTATGCGCGAAGCACCGCTACTATCTCGAAATTCTCGTAATTTATCTCGTTATCGTCATTATAAAGGTCGCCCTTGCTCCACTCCATTACGGTCACGTTATAGGTAAGGCGCGCGGCGTTTTGCGCAATCGTTTTCAGCTCCTCTGCGTGCTTATCGAAGAGCGCTTGCCACTTGGACTCGTCCCCGTATTCCGCGCACTCGTCTACTTCTTCGAAGCGCTTTGCCGTGGGATAGGAGACCGTATTATCCCCTCCCTGCCAGTATTCTCTGTCGAACTCCTCGCATAAATAAGGGGAAAGCGCGCCGTTGGACGAGAGGTTATCGCTCTCGATTTTCGCTCCTGCATAGCCGTATTCTTTTGCGTAATCTTTGCCTCCTATTCCGCCAGAACTCCCCACGAAGTAATTTGCTTTAACGTCACCGCCGAAACTGTCTGTTGACTTGTTATAGGCTTCCGTAAATCCGAGTACGGAACCCTTATTTGCCGAATTTACATCTACCGACAATAATACGTTAGCGTAGTTTGCGACTGCTTTGTCTATGCCGTAGCCGATAATTCCGCCGACGTAATCCGAGCCCTTTAAGGTTGCGGAACTCATCGAATAAAACACGCTCCCGCCGTAACCGACGATACCGCCGACGTACTTGCCGCCGTTAAGCCCTTTGCTTTGTATCACCCCCGAGGATATACAGCCCTTTATATCCGCGTTATCGCTCCTGGCGACGATACCGCCGGCATACGAACCCGCCGTCGCGTTCACGTCGTTTAAGGACGCGCAGTTGTATATCTTCAAGCCGTTTACGGTCGCGCACCCTACGATACCGCCGGCATAGGATAGAGCGGTCGCAGTGCCGTTGTTTATGCAGTAATTTATGATATTCGCGTCGCCGTCGCTCTGTTCGAAATCCTCGCCGTCGGACGGAAAATACGCGTCTATAAGCGCGTCGAGGGACATTCCTCCGAAGAAGTCGTTGCGGTCGTCGCTGCCCCCTACCGTGCCGTAATAGCCCGCGATACCGCCGGCGTACCTTGCCGCGGACACCGCGCCCTTATTTTCGGAAAAGTAAATCTCGCCCGTGCACAGCCCCGCAATTCCGCCTACGTAAAGGCTGTCGCTTCCGCCCGTAACCGCGGAATTGGAAACGCTGTCGACGATTCTGCCCGAACTGTAACCGGCAATTCCGCCCACGTTGAATACGGTTGCGGACGAGCTCGTCCGTTTCGCCGTCACGTCGGCGAATGAAACGCAAGACGCGACCTCGCCCGAATTGTACCCGACTACACCGCCGATATGTACGCGTCCGACGACTTTTACGTTAGATACGCAATCTTCTATTTGCGCTTTGACCGCGGTCCTGTCGGAATTTGTAGTAAGCGAACTGTCGTCGACCGCGCTTTTGCCATTGTAAGCGACGATGCCGCCGACGTAGCTCTTGCCCGAAACCGAGCCGCTTGCTTCCACGAATTTCACGACGCCGTAATTGCGCCCGACGAACCCGACGTAATCGCTCTCCCCGCTCTCTATAATCATGTTGTCCAGGAAAAGTCTTTCGACCGCCGCCGAGCGGTTTAACACGGTAAACACCGCCGCTCCGTCGCCGCCGTTTTTAATCGTTATATTTTTTAACGTGTGATAGCCGCCGTAGAACGTGCCCGAAAAACTGCCTACGGGAACGAACTTGACGTTTGCGAAATCCAAATCCGCTTTGAGATAGACTTTGAGGTTGACCGAATAGTCCGCCGACTCCGAACACTTCTTTGCAAAGTCGATAAATTCGTCCGCGGTGGAAACGGTTAGCTCCCGATATTCGCCGTCCTCGCTCTCCAAAACGTACTTGTAGTTGCGAAGCCGCCCGTAGACGTGCTCGTCGGAGAAGATGATCTTGTAACGCCCCGCGGTATTTAACGCGATATAGTCGCCGCCGTTTTTGTACTTCGATTTTCCGTCGGTTATATAAAACTCCGCGTTGCCGCTTTTCAGACTGTTTTCATTTACCGTAAGGTACAACCGATACTGGACATAGTCCTCTCGATAATCGTCGTCGCCTTCCTCGATTTCTTGGAACCGATACCCGTCGTCGGGGTCGGGCAAGCCGTTTTCGTCGAAGCAAAAACCGTTAAAGTCGCCCGCGGCGTACCAGCCGCCGAAAGGCGTTTCCTCGTTGGATAAAACTGCCGAATAATTTGCCCCGTCGGTAAACGATAAGCTATACCACCCGACGTCGGTCGCCGTCCGCTTGCCGAAAGCCGTATTTTCGTCGTTGTCGTCGTCCAAAAGCGTGAAGCTTCCGTTGGGAGTCCTTTCGTAAATGAAATACTTCACGTCTACGTCGCGCTCGGGAATAAAGAACTTTGCCGACCGATACTCTTTTGCCAAAACGTTTTTTTCGTAACGGCTTAGGCGGTACGCGCTCGCACCGTTTATTTCCGTATCCGCGTCCCCTATCTTCATCTCGTCTTTGAACGCCGCGTAAAACTCCGGCGCGTCCTCAATATAAATCGAATATTCGTAGCCGTCGCCGCTGCCGTAATTGCCGTTTTCGTCAAATTTGTAGACGTTGCCCCCTACCGTCTTTTCGGGAGTGAACAATATCCTGTAAAGCCCGTCGGCGGCAACCGTCTTGATTTCCTCGCCGTAAGCGACGCGTGCGCCCGCACGAATAAAGACGGCGGACGCGTAATACAAGTCGTACGCGGTATGGTACGGATTGAAAGTAAGGGCTGTTTCTTCTCCGTCTACGTTTACGGAATACTCGGCGGGCACGTTAAAACGGTAGGTAAAATTACAGTCCGTTTTCGCAAACTCCGTCTCCTCGGAATAGATATTATCGGGAGAAAATTTTATATCGTATTTAAGTTCCGCCGTTTCCTCAACCGACATCGGTTTGTCGTCGGACGCGTACCAGCGCAAGCCCGCGCCGTTGGTAACGTAAAAATCCGCAGAGCTCGTTAAAGCCACGTTGTAAAGGTAATATTCTCCTTCCGCTTCCGTCATTAAGTTTGCGTTTCGTACGGCGTAATTTTGGGTGGAAAAGCAAACGTAATACGAGGCGCTTTCCGCATGCGCCAGCTCCGACGTTATGCCGACGGAACAAATAAGCACGGCGATTAAAAAGAATATTACGGTCGGAACAATCCCTCGTCTTAGCTTAGTTTTCATCTTTCTTCTCCTCCACGACGTTTATAACCAAAGATTTTATTTTTTTCGGCTTCCTGCCTCTCAATATCTTAATAGGCTTGAAGTAAGTCTTATCCAAAAGTTTATCGCACGTTATCATGAGCGCGGGCAAAATAAGCATCACGCAAAGTATGGAAATTATTACGCCTCTCCCCAAACAAAAACCGAGCGTCGCTATAAGCGGATCGCTGACAACACCGCTGATTAGGAATCCTGCAACTGCCATAATGGTGCCCGAAGTCAATATTGTAGGGAAAGACTGATTTAACGCTTCGACGACTGCCGTCTTCTTGTCCATCGTCTTTTTCAGCGTTTGGTAGCGGTTGGTAAAGACTATGGCGTAGTCGATAGTCGCCCCCATTTGAATGGCGCTGACTATCAAATAACAGAAGAAAAACAGGTTCGTATCCATGAGCACGTAGAAGCTGAAATTGATAAATATCGCACCTTGAATGGTGAGCGTCAACGGCAGAGGCAGTCCCCAAGAACGGAACGTGAACATCAGTATTACGAACACGAACGCAATCGTAAAAATACTCACCTTCATATTGTCCACGGAAAACGATTTGTCGAGGTCGTAAGAACTCATCGAGTCGCCCGCAAAGATGGCGTCGGGGCAAACCGCTTTTACTTCGTTTTGCATCGTTTCTATAAGCGCAAACGTCTTCGCGCTTTCCGTCTCGCAGTTTAAGTTATACACGGTACGCGTATAGTTGACGCCTACCAGCTGCGCCTCGGCGTCCCTGACGGTATCGCGTAAATCCGTATACGTTTCTAGCACGTCGGAATCGTTGCTTAAATACGCCGAAATAAAATCGTCGTGGGCGAACGCGCAATCGCAAAGTTCCAAAATCGACGCCGTATATAAATCCCTGTTTGCTTCGAACACCGCGACTTCTTCTACGCCCGACTTCGTATCGTCGCCCTTAAACAGCGCGTACGCGCGGTAGATAAGCAACGCCGCGTCGTCGTCCGCCCCGAGCAGCACGGCGAACTTGCGGTAGTTCAATCTATCCGTCAAAGTATACGTTTGCCCGTTTGCGGATATTTCCACGTTGGAAAGTCCCAACGCTTCGGTAACCTCCTCGTGCGCGTTTATGATATCGATAACTCGTTTTTCCATAGCGTAGTCGCCGTACGGGACCAAAACCGCCATTTGATTGCTGTGCCCGAACACCTTTTCCGTTTCCGCCGCGGCTATTTGCGTACTCGACGGGTGGTTGCTGTCGATGCTGCCCGTCGAATAGACGTAGTCGATTTTAAAAGAGAAGTACCCGCACGTCACCGCCAAAACCAAAAATACGACCGGCAAGACGTAGCGCAATTTAACGACGAACTTGCCTACGAACGTTATCCGCGGAACAAGATTTCTGTGCTTGGTCTTATCGATTATTTTACTGAAAAACAGCATTACGCACGGCATAAAGAAGAATACCGACACCATGCTCATAATTATGCTTTTGGCAAGCACTATTCCGAGATCTTTTCCGAGCCCTAGCGCCATCGTGGTGAGCGCAAGCAAACCGGCTATCGTAGTCAAAGACGAACTGCCTATTTCCGGTATAGCTTTTGCAAGGGCCGCGCTCATTGCCTCGTTTGCCGAGAGATAATTCTGTTTCTCTTCCGCAAAACGGTGGCATAAAATTATGGCGTAGTCTATGGCTAAGGCGAGTTGCAGAATTACGCAAACGGAATTGGATATAAACGAAATAGTCCCCAACCAGTGGTTCGTGCCCATATTGAGAAGCGCCGCCACCCCGAACGTCAGCAAAAACACGGGTATCTCGCCCAGACTTTGCGAGGTGAAAGCGAGCACCAAAACTATTACTACTATCGCTAAAATAAGCACGAAACCTATGTCGCTTTGCAGTTCGTCCGCATAGCTGTCGACAAGCGACGAAGATACGAGGAGGTCATAACCGTCCAGCATTTTCATCGCTTCGTTATGCGCCTCGACCGCCTTGGGCGTATCCGCGTCGCCGTCGAAAGTTATATTGAATAACGCGCATGAATCCTTGTAGTAATCCGAAGTATTTTTGAACTCCAAACTCTTTACGCCGTCGATTTCCGCTATCCCGTCCAGCACCGTTTTTGCCTCGTCAAAGAAAATGTTCCTTATCATAATTTTGGTCGTGCCGAACGTTGTGAACTCCTCGTCCATAAT
>CAYVEU010000098.1:0-8630 GCA_964450015.1 uncultured Christensenella sp.
ACGCCCTTCATTTGCGGGATTTGCTTGTTGGGACGGGCAATTCTGCACGCGATACCCTTGGCGCAATCCATAGGCGAACCGCCGCCGAACGCGATTAACGCGGCGCACTCGTTTTCCTTATAAAGGGCAACGCCCTCTTCGATGTTGTCAATAGTTGGGTTGGGAACTGTCTTGTCATACACGACGAACTTAACGCCCTTTTCCGTCAAGCTGTTCTTCAAGCCGTCTATCAAGCACAGCTTGTTATGTAAAACATCATCCGTGACAATCAAAATCGAATTTATATTCTTCTTTGCAACCGTCTCGGCAAGTTCGTCCAAGCCCTTAATCATTTCGGGTTGAGGAAACGCGATAAAGTTGCATGCGATCTTCATTATAAACTGGTAAGTCCTGCAATAAGCTTTATAAAAAACATTCATATATGCCTCCGAGTATTCAATAGTATTCTTAAAATATAATGTTATCACAAAATTGTAAATTTTGCAATATTTAACGCGACATTTGTTTAATATCGCGCCGCTATTCCCGAAATATGCCCGATTTTTCGGCGTTTATCCGAGTTCAAGCATTTTATCTATGCACTTCCGCGCCTTGCAAGCCACAACGTCCGGCAAAGTTATTTCCTCGCCGCCCGCGCCCGTCAGGCAGTCGTAGACGTCTTGCAAGGTAGTAAGCCGCATATCGTCGCACACGCATTTTTCCGAAAGAGCATGGAACTCCTTGTTCGGGCATTTGTGACGTAAATGTTCGACTATGCTGTTTTCCGTGCCGATAATAAACTCTTTTTTCGAGCTTCTTTCCGCGTAGTCCATTATTCCCGTTGTGCTTCCCGCAAAATCCGCGTGTTTGATTATTGCCGACGGACATTCGGGGTGCATCAAAAGTTCCGCGTCGGGATGCGCCCGCTTTGCTCTTATCACGTCGTCTTCCGTCACGCGTTTATGAACGGGGCAACCGCCGTCTATCAATTTGAAAGTTTTATTCGGCAGCCTTTCGGCAACCCACGCGCCCAAGTTGCAGTCGGGAATAAACAATATTTTATCCGCCTCCATGTTGCCGATAACTTTGACCGCGGAAGCGGACGTAACGCATACGTCGCAAACGGTTTTGAGTTTTGACGTGGTGTTTATATACGCGACCACCGCGTAGTCGGGGTATTCCTTTTTCAACGCCTCGACTTCCTCCGCGCTGATTTGTTCCGCCATAGGACAGCCCGCCTGCGGGTGCGACAGCAAAACTCTCTTGTCGGGCGACAGGATTTTCACAGTCTCCGCCATGAATCTCACGCCGCACATTATCACGGTCTTTGCATTGGACTTCGCCGCCTGTACGCTCAACCCGTAAGAGTCGCCTATATAATCGGCAACTTCCCATATATCGTGCGTTTGGTACGCGTGTGCCAAAATGCAAACGCCTTTTTCCTTTTTTATTCTCTTTATTTCTTCCGATAAAGTTTTCGCATCCATTTTCGTTCCCTTTTTTAATTTTCTCCGTTGCCTACTTTTTTCAAGCCATCGGGTTCATATTCGCTCAATTTCGCAAGAAAACCTTTGTTTTTGAGCTCTATTTCTATCTCGTCCAAAGTTTGTTCGCTGTCGGCGACGACGGTATGGTAATGGTACCCCGCCGTGACGTTTTTGAGCAGGCTCGACTTGCCCGCGCGGATGTTTTTGATAAACTCGGCGATGTCTTTTCTCGAACGGATATTCATATCCGCTTTAACCACTCCGTACACTTTGTGAAATACGAAAATATCCTTGACTTTGCCGCCTAAATCCACGATGAGCATAAGCTCCGCTTCCACGTCCTCGTCCGAATGATTAAGCTTGAAAATGCGCTCAAACTCGCTTTTTTTCAATAAAACGTACCCTCTGTTCGCGGAAAAAATATCCTTGCCGTTGGCGCGTAACAACGCTATATCCTGCACGATTGCCTGCCGCGTGACGTTAAGGCGTTTGGCGAGTTCTCCGCCCGCTATCGGCTCGGAACTTTTTTCGAGAATGGATACTATCTGCGCTCTCCTCTCTTCTCCGTTCATAACTTCCCTCTCCGACTTAAATGACATGCATATATTTCAACGATACGTCCAAAATGGGAGCGGAATGCGTCAATGCGCCGCTGGAAACGTAATCTACCCCTAGCCCGACGAGTCTTGCGATATTCTCTTTCGTCACGTTGCCCGAAACTTCTATCTCCGCTCTTCCACCGATAATTTTCACCGCTTCGCGCATTTGTTCGTCGGTCATATTGTCAAGCATTATGATGTCCGCGCCTGCTTCCACGGCTTCCCTTACCATATCGAGCGTCTCCACCTCGACTTCGATTTTCCTGACGAACGAAGCGTATTCCTTTGCCATTTTCACCGCGTTGCGGACTCCGCCTGCCGCGCCTATATGGTTGTCCTTTAACAGTACCCCGTCGGATAGGTTGTATCTGTGGTTGTTTCCGCCGCCTACGCGCACCGCGTATTTTTCGAATATCCTGTTGTTCGGCGTGGTCTTTCTCGTGTCCAAAAGCTTAATACCCGTGCCCGCCAAGAGTTTGGATACTGTCTTTGTATAGGTAGCGATTCCGCTCATTCGTTGCAAAAAATTGAGTGCGGTCCGCTCTCCGCAAAGCAACGTCCTGATATCTCCGCGCAGTTTCGCAAGCAACTGCCCCGCGTGCACTTCGTCGCCGTCCGTCACGAAAAATTCCGTTTCCGTGTCCTCGTTTAATAGCTTAAAGACTCTTTCGAAAACCTGCAAACCGCATATAACGCCGTCTTGTTTGCATATCAAATCAACTTCGCCGCGTTGTGCGGTAGGCATAACGCTGTTTGCGGAAACGTCCTCGCTCGTTATATCCTCTTTCAACGCGCTCATTATAAGCGGGTCAACGTTCAGTTTCAATGTAATAGGGTCGTACATATCTATCTCCTTAATTATTTACTTTTTATATCAATTTAATTTATTGCCGCCAACCAGTATTTTTTCCGCTTCGCGCCTGTTTTTTTCAACAAACGCTCCGACGTCCTTATACCGCGCCAAATCGATTTCGGGCGCTCCGTCCGCGATAAAGCTAAATCCCGTTGCCATTTCCGCCGCCGCGCGTCCGGCAAATACCAAGCTCTCCAAAAGCGAATTGCTTGCGAGCCTGTTCTTGCCGTGAACGCCGTTGCACGCCGTTTCTCCGACCGCATAGAGCCTGTCCATAGTCGTTTTCGACTCGTAATCGACCTGTATTCCGCCCATGAAATAATGTTGCGCCGGCGCGACGGGAATACACTCTCTCGTCACGTCGTAGCCGTTTTCTCGACAGTGATTTACGATGTTCGGGAAATGCCGTTTGAGTTCGCCGTCGGGTATCACGCTCAAATCCTCCCAAACAAACTCCGTCCCGTCGTTTGCCATTTGCTCGTTTATCGCCGCAGTCAGCTTGTCGCGCGGCAGCAATTCGTCCACAAACCGCTTTTTATCCTTATTATAGAGCTTTGCGCCCTCTCCTCTTACCGATTCGGAGATGAGAAAGCACCTGCCGTCCGTATCGTCGGCAAAAAAAGTCGTGGGGTGTATCTGAATATAATCGGTATTTTTCAGTTTAACTCCGTGCCTTGCGGCTATCGCTATCGCGTCGCCGGTCAAATGGCGGTAGTTGGTCGAACGTTTGAAAAGCCCGCCTATGCCGCCCGTTGCCAGTACGGTAAACCGTGCGTCTACGCGCTCGACTTTTCCGTCCTCCCTCGCAACAACCGCGCCGAAACACTCGTTGTCCTTAGATATTATATCCAGCAAAACGGTCTTTTCCAAAACGGTCACGTTTGACAGCTTTCTCACCGCGGCAAGCAATTTCGAAGTTATCTCTCGCCCCGTTATATCCTCGTGAAAAACTATCCTGTTTTCCGAATGCGCACCCTCGCGCGTGTACTCCAACCTGCCGTTTTCGTCTCTTTGGAACTCAACTCCGTAACTCACCAAATCTTCTACGATTTTCGGCGAGCTCTTAATCATTATTTCCACCGAAACGGGATCGTTTTCGTAATGCCCTGCGCGCATCGTATCGCGGAAATACCCGTCGTAGTCGTATTCGCCTTTGAGCATACACATACCGCCTTGCGCCAAAAACGAATCGCTCAACTCGGCTTCCGACTTAGTAATAATCGTAATTTTCTTATCTCTCGGAAGTTTAAGCGCACAATATAGCCCGCTACAACCGCTTCCGACAATTAAAACGTCCGTGTTCATCTTATAATTATTTCCTTTGTTTGGAAAAATTATAGCACTGTAAACGACACCTGTCAAGTCAGGTAAGTTGTTCACCGGACCACTTGTTGCACGGGATTTTCCCGAAGTCGCTTCGCTTTGTACGGATAAAATCTTTTCCCGTGCAAGTCCGACTTACAAGGAAGAAAGACAGTCCGTCTTTCTTTTCTTATGTAAAAATTAGCAGTAATCTTATGCTACACTTTTGGGGTTTACACACCCAAACCCCGCGCGGGCAAAAATCGAAAAGAATAGTTTCCGATTTTTGAAAGTTAAAGAAAATTACAACCTTTATCTCCTTTCTATCCTTACTTTTTCACTTTTCACTCTTCACTTTTCACTAAAAAAGCTTCCACCTTTTTAAGGGGGAAGCTTTTTTAATTTCGTTTTCGGGCACGCATAGCCTGCGGCTATACGCTGTCCATTACTTAAAGGATTTGATGAACTTGGCAAGTTCGGTAAATATTACGCCCAGTCCGTACGCGCCTGCGTCGGGGTATCCGATGGACTTCTCGCCGACGGTGCCCGCTCTTCCGAGTTTAGCTACTACGGTCTTGGTCGCGTCCGCGCCTGCTACCGCCGCTTTCGCGCCTTCGTCAACGGCTACCGCAAGGCTCTTTCCTGCCGCCGCCGCCGCGCTCAATGCGTCCGCACAGGGCTTCAACGCGTCAACGAGCGTCTTGTCGCCGACTACCGCGCCCTTGCCGAAGCTCTTCTTGCCGGTTTCGTAAACGCCGGTGTTAGCCGCTTGCATAATCTCGGCGAGGTCAGCCAAGTTGATTTCTTCCTTGCCTGCCGCCGCTTTGCCCGCATAACGGAACGCGCTTCCCCAAATAGGACCGCTTGCGCCGCCGCAGTATTCCATTATGATTTCCGAGCAGCTGGATAAGAATTGTCCGATGTTGCCTTTCTTTCTGGTCGCCCAGTCTTTCTTCAATTGCTTGAAGCCTTTTGCGATACTCATACCGAAGTCGCCGTCGCCCATCTTGTCCGCGTCGCAGAAGGGAATTTCGTTTTCGATGATTACGTCAGCCATCTTGTCTACGATTTGAACAAACGCCGCGGTGTTAATCGTCTCGCCGATTTTCGCCGTGCCTTGAACTTCGTAAACCGCTTCCTTTTCTTCTTCTGCCGCCGCACCGACTTTTGCCGTTTTCTTAGCCGCAGGAGCCGCCGCCGCAGGGGTAATGTTAAGAGCCTTGGCGATGGCGTTCATAGCTTCGACCGCCGCTTCCGCCTGTTCGCTCATAGCGCCGCCCCAAGTGAGCGCGGGTGCGCTTACGGGATAGTCTAAATACTTTTTGAGTTCGTCGTCCACTCTCAAAATAGTAACGGACGCGCCCGCCATATCGATAGAGGTCATGTAGTTGCCTACCAAAGTCTTGTGAATCTTTATTCCCTCTCTCTCCAAAACGTTGGATACGGAATTGTTGAAAAGATACAGTTCCATAAGGGGCGTTGCGCCGAAGCCGTTGATAAGAAGCGCGACTTCTTCGCCTTTCTTAACGCCGAGGTCTTCCATAAGGTCCTTGACGATACGGTCCGCAAGAACGTCCGCGGACTGGATTTTCTCCGTCTTTCTTCCGGGTTCGCCGTGGATACCTACGCCGAATTCCATTTCGTCGTCGCCGATTTCGAAAATAGGCGTTCCCTTAGCGGGAGGCGTGCAAGAGGTAAACGCAAAGCCGAAGCTTCTTACGTTTGCGATAGTCTTGTTGGCAACAGCCTTGACTTCTTCGAGCTCTTTGCCCATTTCAGCCGCCGCGCCTGCAATCTTGTGTACGAAAACCGTACCCGCAACGCCGCGACGTCCTACCGTGTACAAGCTGTCCTTAACCGCTATGTCGTCGTTGACGTAAACCGCGTCAACCTTAATTCCGTCGTCCTCTTTCGCAAGAGCCGCCGCATTGTTGAAGTTCATGCAGTCGCCGGAATAGTTCTTAATGATAAGAAGTACGCCCTTGTCGGTAGCAACTTCTTTAATAGCGTTGTAAACCTGAATCTGCGAGGGAGAAGCGAATACGTCGCCGCAAACCGCGCAGTCCAACATACCCTTGCCTACAAAACCTGCGTGAGCGGGTTCGTGTCCGCTGCCGCCGCCCGAAATAAGGCTGACTTTGTCGGGATTGATTTCCTTTTTCTTAACGATTTTAAACTTTTCCACAAATTCGAGTTCGGGATGCGCCTTTGCAAGACCGTGGCACATATCGTATACGAAAGTTTCCGGTGTGTTGATAATTTTCTTCATATCTATCTCCTTAGATTGTGTTTGTTTGAATATAAAAATATCCTTAATATTAATATTTAATATTTTCCGAATATTTCTTGAACGTTTACCAATTGCCCAAAAAGGTGGTCAAGAAACGGCGTATTTTTATCAAAATCGAAAGGAAGTGCACAAAATAGTACACGACTGCACGATTTTGATAAAGTGCTATCACAAGTTTTTTACGACTTGTGATAGCCCGTTTTCTTGAAAGGCGTTGCAGTAATGGGGGATTTTTTTCGAAACCGAACCGTCGGCGTACTGAGTACGCTAGGCGACGGCTTCGGAAAAGCGGCAATTTCTAATCTACTGTCCGCCATTCAAGCCGTAAACGACTTAAATGGAGGCATTTTTCTCGTCAATTGCCGCGCAAAGCTCCCGTTAATGCGGCGTCTTAGCAACCGCAGTCGCAATCGCAGCCGCCATACTTATAATCATAACCGATTCTATCGGCAGTCTTGATAGCCGCGATAACCATATCCTCGGTAACGGGGAAGGGCATGTTATGAATGGACTCGTCGGGTATGCAGGTCTTAGCCGCAACCGCTTTCAATTCCTCGTCCGTTAATTTCTCTCTCGCAACTTCGCCGGTCTTCTTGTTGGTCATAAGGTCGCGCAAGCATACGGGCAAGCCTACTTCTACGCAGAAGCCGAGAACTTCGTAGAGTTCTTCTTCGTCTGTGTTTTCCAAAACGAGTTGGCAAAGAGTACCGAACGCAACTACTTCGCCGTGGAAGTTATTGTCGTGGATTTCGTGAACAACGGTAAGTCCGTCGTGCATAGCGTGAGCCGCCGCAAGACCGCCGCTCTCGAAGCCCAAGCCCGAAAGCAAGATGTTGGTCTCGACTATCTTCTCGAACGCGCCGGTTATAGCATGCTCTTCGCAAGCAACCTTAGCTTTTGCGCCGTCGGAGATGAGGTTGCGGTAGCAAAGTTCAGCCAAAGCAGCCGCAGTGTGGGTGCCGTAGCCGAGCATGGTGCCTTTTGCACGGTTAGCGCCGCAGGGTAACCCTGCGTTGACGTTGGAGCAGCTTCTTACGTTTGCTCTCGCTTCGAAATAGGTGGAAAGCGCGTCGCCCATACCGGATACCAAGAAACGTGCGGGAGCGTTTGCTATGACGTTGAGGTCGATAAGAACTACGCTCGGGCTTTGACGGAAATACGCATAGTCGTCGAATTCGTGATTGTCGGTGTAAAGAACCGCGCTGTGGGACGTGGGTGCGTCGGTCGCCGCGATGGTCGGGCAGATGATAAGAGGATTGCCTGCCGCAACGCACTTGCTGGTGTCGATCGCCTTGCCGCCGCCTAAGCCTATCGTGCAAGCGCATTTATTAGCCTTTGCGTGTTCTTGCAGCTTCTTAACGACGGTTCTGGAACACTCGCCCTTGAATATGTCGCCGCAGCCGATAAGTTCGATGCCGTACTTCTTTTGAGTAGCTTCGAGCTGGTCTTTGACCAAGCTGAGCGCGAACGGGTCCGCGATAAGCAAAGCCTTCTTGCCGAAGGTCTTGACAAAATAACCTAAGTTTAGTAACTCGTTTTCGCCCTGAACGTACTTGGTCGGGCAAATAAATGCTTTTCTCATTGATAATTTCTCCTTTATATGAGTTTTTTTATTGTTGGTATTTATAATTATAACCCAGCAATCCCCTTAATTCATTAGACAAATCTGTCAAAATATGGTAAAATTTTGACATGAGCAATTTAATACAAACCGTTGATACGAATATCCTGAGCCTAACCGAGGCAAAAAACGTCATTGCGGCGATAGAGCAAGGGCAAAAAATAGCGATTTTTACATTAGACGAGCACGGAAACGCCGTAAACAAGCTAAGCGACGTATTTTGCGACGTTTCGGCAAATTCCGATAAGGGGCTGGATCTTATAGAACCAGCTATGCGTTACATACGCGCAAACTATAATAAGGATATGAAATTGAATTTCCTTGCCGACCTCTGCGAGATAAGCGCAGGATACTTTTCACGGCTTTTTTCCCGCCAAACGGGCACCAACCTGAACGCGTACGTTACCGACTTACGCCTAAATCAAGCGTGCAAGCTTTTGACCGCCACCCGCCGCACGGTCGTCAGTATCGCCTGCGAAGTGGGCTACGTCGACTGCGG
>CAYVEU010000099.1:0-8605 GCA_964450015.1 uncultured Christensenella sp.
ATAAATTGAAATTTAGTTATACTTTAACTTTTACGTCAACCACCTTAATACCTGCGTCTTTTATTGCTTGTTCTGTTCCGCAATAAACTATATTGCCAAATTTTTCGTCGTTTTCTATTTGCGCTAACGAATTATAGTTTGTGTGAGTTTCTTCTAAAAGGTTGTAAAAATAATCACAATCGGCAGTATTGTCAAGCCAATAAAACTCAATATATTCATTATCTTTTAATGCAGAAAGGTGCGTACCGTTTTTATCCCCCAAATTGGTTGTAACAATTACAGTATAGCCGCCGTTTTCAAGATTTGTTTTCATTTCTTCATTAGTCGGATAATAAGTACCGCTCTTATCACCGCAAGCACATAATGTAAGCGTTATAACAAGTAAAATGCTTGCAAATAAACTTACAAATATTTTTTTCATAAACATACCTCCGCTTTTAAATTTCTGATCTTTTTAACGTTGCGATTCATTAGCCGCCTTCCGATAAAACGATACGCAAGCTCCTTACACTTCGTCATTTCTTGTCCGTGTTCTTTCAAAAGCTCGTCGGGATTATCGAAAATACCAAAGTCTTGATTTATTCCTTCGCTCTGAATATAAGTATCGTTTGCGTTCCATTCTATTATGGGATTTCTAAAATCCGTTACCGCAACCCCGTATCCGCAAAATGCTCCGTTGCAGTCGGAAAACTTATCTTGCAATTTCGTCAAATATTCGTTATCTAAAATAAACGCTTCCAGGTTGTACCATTTATCTTGATATCGCACCTCAACCCAACTGTGAAATACGTTTTTGGGCGCATTTTTATAAACGATTCCCGTCATTGCGCCCTTTTGCAATTCTTTATCTATGGTAAAGCCGTGCACTCGGCAAGGGATACCGACTCCTCGCAACAACGCCATAAACAGCGTTCCTTTTGTATTGCATTGTCCGTACCCGTCCTTTAATACTTTGCTTGCGGATATTCTATCGCTTACGTTGTAGCCGAATTTTATCTCGTCGCGCACGAAATTGTATATCGCTTTTATTTTATCGAACTCGTTTAAATTAAGCCAATCACGCGAAATTATAAGCCCTTGAATCGACTTATGCGAAAAATCAAGCATCTTGGTTTCTTCAACGTATTTTTCCATAGCATATTTCCTTTAAAACAATTCTCCGCAAAATTACCGCTTATCTTGCTTTTATTATTTCCCCTCTACGGAAATCTTGATAACGGTCGTAACAGTGTCGGCGTTATTCCAAATAGAATGCGGCGTCATGCCGTCCACGAAAAACGACTCGTTTTTCTTTACGATACATTCCTTATCGCCGCAGATAACCCTCGCTTCACCGTCGACAACGATAAAAATATGGTTATCCTCGTGCGTGTGATTGCCTTCCGGTCCGCCCCCGCCTGCTTCTATATACGCTATCGCGCCCCATTTGACTTTGCCGCTCTCGTTAAAAAGCTTTTTCGCCGAAAAACCTTTATGATTGGGCGGCGTAATGAAATCTTCCATATTTTTATCTCCTTATATCAACTCGAAAATTATGCTGTTTTGAACCAACAAATATTCGGGTCGAATACTTATTCTCCCGCGCCTCACTATTAGAAAATCCGACATATTTTTAACTGCGCCGCCGAATTCGCGCATAAAGTCGGAATGAAAGCGGCGGTTGTATTCCTCTATATCCAATCCGTTCGCCGTGCGTAACGCAAGCATAATAAATTCCGCCTTTTCTTCGGTCGGCGAATACCGCCTTTCATATACCCACTCGCCGTTTCCGGAATGTTCGCCGTTTATATAGGCGTTTACGTCGGACGAATTGAAATACCTCACGCCGTCTACGTACGAATGAGCCGAAGCCCCGAAGCCCAAATAGTCGCTCATCTTCCAGTAGGATGAATTGTGTTTCGATTCCATACCCAAACGGGCGAAATTGCTGACTTCGTAACGGTAAAAACCGTTTTCCGTACAAATTCCGTACAGTTCGTCGTACATATCCACGGTACAATCGTCGTCCGCAACCTCAATTTTTTTATCCCGTATAAGTTTTTTGAGCGGCGTACTGTTTTCTACTTTGAGCATATACGAAGAAAGATGCGTGATTTTCGGCAAAATTTTCTCCAAGTCCGCCTTTATATCCTGCTCTTTATCAACGCCTAAAATCAAATCCGCGCTTATATTGTCGAAATATTCGTTCGCCCTGTCCAAACAGTCGATTGCCTGCTGTGCATCATGCAGTCTTCCGAGCTTTCTCAAAATCGCGTCGTCGGTACTTTGCACGCCCACACTCAGCCTGTTTATGCCCATGGCTGCATATTCCCGCAAGTGCGCAGAGGAATTGGGATTGACTTCTATCGTGGTTTCGACGACGTCGCATTGGTAATATTTCCCGATAGCGTTTAAAATGCGGGCAATCTGCTCGGCTTTTAGAATAGACGGCGTGCCGCCGCCTAAGTAAACGGTCTTTACCCTTTTATCGTAATGTTTTCCGCCGTTCTTTTTTATTTCGCTTGTGAGTTCGTTGACGTAAGCTTCCACCGTATCTTCATCAGGCACGACGGAATAAAAATCGCAATATAAACATTTTCTCTCGCAAAACGGGATATGGATATAAACGCCTACGTCTTTCATTTCTTATCGTCGAATTTAAGTATAGACGTAAACGCTTCGCTCGGTATTTGCACCGAACCCACTTGCCGCATGCGCTTCTTGCCCTCTTTCTGCTTTTCCAGCAACTTCTTTTTACGCGTAATATCGCCGCCGTAACACTTGGCAAGTACGTCTTTCCGCAGCGCCTTGACGGTTTCTCTTGCAATAACTTTATTGCCTATGGCAGCCTGTATAGGTATCTCAAACAGCTGTCTGGGGATAACTTCTTTGAGCTTTTCTGCAATCCCGCGACCGCGCGCATACGCCTTGTCACGGTGAACTATCAAGCTTAAAGCGTCGCAAACGTCGCCGTTTAACAGTATGTCTAGTTTTACCAAATCGTCCGCGTTATAACCGTCGGGCTCGTAGTCTAGGCTGGCATAACCGCGCGTTCTGGACTTTAACGTATCGAAAAAGTCATAAACGATTTCGCTAAGAGGTATCCTGTATTCTATCCTTACGCGTGAAGTGTCGATGTACGTCATATCGGTGAAGACCCCGCGCTTTTCCTGACACAAATCCATGATAGGTCCGACGTATTCGGGCGGAGTGAAAATGTGCGCTTTTACTATCGGCTCTTCCACGGCCTCTATCTCCGAAACGGGCGGAAGATGCGACGGGTTGTCTACGGTCAAAACTTCTCCGTCGGTCTTTTTCACTATATAAGAAACGCTGGGAGCGGTCGTTATCAAGTCCAAATCGAACTCCCGTTCCAACCTCTCTTCGATAATTTCCATATGCAAAAGTCCCAAGAAACCGCACCTAAATCCGAAGCCCAGCGCGGTCGAAGTTTCGGGCTCGAAGATAAGCGACGCGTCGTTTAAATTCAACTTTTCCAGAGCGTCACGCAAATCGTTGTATTTACTGCCGTCGGCGGGATATATTCCCGCAAAAACCATGGGATTTACTTTTTTATAGCCTTTAAGCGGCTCTTTTGCCGGCTTATCCACGTTGGTTATCGTATCGCCGACGGAAGTGTCCTTTACGTTTTTGATACTTGCCGCCATGTAGCCTACGTCACCCGCGCGTAATTCGGCAACGGGAAGCATATTCGGCGCGAAAATACCCACTTCGGTAACGTCAAACTCCTTGGAGTTGCTCATAAAACGAACTTTATCGCCCGCTTTTATCGACCCGTCCACAACTCTGATATTGCAAATTGCGCCCTTGTAGTTGTCGTACATACTGTCGAAAATAAGGGCTTTCAGCGGAGCGTCCTCGTCGCCCGACGGCGCGGGAAGCTTTTCGATTACCGCTTCTATTACTTTGTCGATATTGATGCCCTCTTTCGCGCTTACAAGCGGTGCGTCCGACGCGTCCAAGCCTATTACGTCCTCGATTTCCGCTTTTATTTCGTCGGGACGGGCAGACGGCAAATCTATCTTATTTATAACGGGTATTATCTCCAAATCGTTATCCAGCGCCAAATAAACGTTGGTTAAAGTTTGCGCCTCGATACCTTGCGACGCGTCAACAATTAAAATCGCGCCCTCGCACGCGGCAAGCGAACGGCTGACCTCATAGGTAAAATCGACGTGTCCGGGGGTGTCTATCAAATTAAGGGTGTATTCCTCGCCTTTATGCTTATAGAACATTCTTACGGGCGTAAGTTTAATGGTTATGCCGCGTTCGCGCTCTATATCCATAGAGTCCAACATTTGGTCTTTAAGTTCGCGTTCGCTTACCTGTCCGGTCGTTTCGATAATTCTATCGGCTAACGTGCTTTTGCCGTGGTCGATATGCGCCACTATGCAAAAATTCCTGATATATTTTTGTCTGTCACTCATAGCTAACTCCGAATTTATGTTTTAATTATATATAAATTTAAAAAAATAATCAATAAATTTCCGGCAAAGTATTCCATTTATTGGAATTTTAATATATAATATTAAGTAATCGATTAATAAATCGGAGTAAACAATGAATATAGACAACTTAAAAAATAATTTTTCCAAGCGCGGCTTTTCTTTCGACTATTTCGAAACCGTCGAAGACGCCCTTGATTTTATTAAAGAATTGATTCCCATGGGTGCTTCTATCGGCTTCGGCGGCAGTATGACCGTTAAGGAAATCGGACTTCTAAACGCGCTTGAAGGCAGGAAGCTTTTGCACCGCGATTTGGTGACCGACGTCCCACCCGAAACGCTTATGCTTCAAATGCACACGGCGGACTGGTACGTTTCCAGCGCAAACGCCCTCGCCGAAACCGGCGACGTAATAAATATCGACGGTCGCGGCAACCGAGTGGGAGAAATAGTAAACGGACCTAAAAATATTTTGATTATCGCAGGCGTAAACAAAGTTGTCGCGGATATAAGCGAAGGTATTGACAGGACTCGCAACGTGGCTTCTCCCCCCAACTGCGTCCGTTTAAACAAAAAAACTCCCTGCGCCGTCACGGGTAAATGCGCAAATTGCAACAGCCCCGACACTATATGCAGGACTACCGTTATCTTGCACCATCCGACAACGGGCAAGAACGTACATATAATTTTGATTAACAAAAATTTAGGATATTGATTTATACGGAGGTAAAAATAAATGTGGTTATTTGAAAATCCAGTTGCTCACAGAGGCTTGCACGACGAAAAGCATACGGAAAATTCTATGGGTGCATTCCAACAAGCGATAGATGCAGGTTACATAATCGAAACTGACGTTCATCTGCTTAAAAGCGGCGAAGTCGTCGTCTTCCACGACAACAATTTAAAGCGCGTATGTAACAAAAACGTAAAAATAAGCAATTTAACCCTCGACGATATAAAAAGCGACAACTATCTTCTCCCCAACGGCGAGCATATACCTTTGTTTTCGGAATTTTTGGAACTTGTCGACGGAAAAGTCGGCGTGCTTTTGGAGCTCAAACTAAACGGTATGAACTACGACTTAGAGGAAGCCGTTTACGAACTAATAAAAGGTAAGGAAAACTATATCGCGGTACAATCGTTTAACCCCTTTACCATCGCTTGGTTCGCTTCCCACGCGCCCGAATTTCACCGCGGGATACTCTCGGCAAAGGGACTTCTCACTGCCGACAAAACGATGTATAAAAAAATGCAACCGCATTTCCTCTCTTTCGACATTAAGAGTTTGAAGCCCAAAATTATGAATTATGCGCATAAAAACAACATGAACGTCCTCACTTGGACAATCCGCACCCCCGATTTATTGGACAAAGCGGTAGACTTAGGCGTAAACAATATAATCTTCGAGCGTTTGCACCTCGACGAGCTGGGCTTTAATATGGAAAAGCTTGCAAAAGTCACCGATAGCAGTGGGCAGAATTGAGTGATTTTTCCCGAAACCGAACCGTTGGCGTACCGACGTACGGTAGGCGATGGTTTCGGGGAAGTCCTCAAATCCTACTCTGTTTATCCGCCATTTAGCGAACTAAAGCTTAAAAAGAATAATTCTTTTCCCATTTGAGGACGTAAAGCACTTGATTATGCACGCTGTTTGATTAACAAATTTTTCCGTAAAAACCTACCCTAATCCCCGCCCATACTAAATACGGAGGGAATTATGAAAAACAGCTTTTTAATAGGAATGATGGTCGGCACGGTAGGCACAAGCCTGATGATGCAAAAGGCCAAAGTAAATAAATTGCTAAATAAATTAAAGCATTAATACTTCACTTAACAACAAACAGGACTGTCGATGACAGCCCTGTTTGTTTATAAAGCGCCATCGCCTATCAAGACAGCGGAGTAATATGATATTTTTTTGAAACCGAATGGAAATTTACTGTTGTAAACGACTGCACGGCTTCGAAAAAGCAACCGAATCTAAAAATAAGAGTATCCGCCATTCAACGAATACCCTATTTATTATACTATTTTGTTATAGTTTCGGTTGCGTAAAGAGCCTGTTAATACGCTGTCTTACTGCTATTTTTGTATAAGTTTTAAGTCTATACCCTTTTCGCCGACCTTAATAACCTTTACCTTTACTACGTCGCCGATATTGACTACGTCCTCGACCTTCTCCACTCTCTCTTTGGAAAGCTTGGAGATGTGTATCATGCCCGTCTTTCCGGGGGCAAGTTCTACCCACGCGCCGAATACCGCCGTTCTGACAACGGGTCCTTCGAACTCTTCGCCGACTTCGGGGTCTTTTGCAATGGTCATAACCATTTGTTTAGCCTTATCGCTCATGCCGTCGTCGGTAGACGCGATAAATACTTTTCCGTCGTCGTCAATGTCGATTTTAACGCCCGTTTCGTCGATAATTTTGTTGATTACTTTGCCGCCGCTTCCGATAACGTCCTTGATCTTTTCGGGGTTAATATTGAAGCTGATAATTTTGGGAGCATACTTACTCAAAGTCTTTCTGCTCTCGGGAATAACGGCAAGCATCTTATTCAAGATAAACAGTCTGCCCTCGCGAGCTTGCGCCAACGCGGTACGGAGGATTTGCTCGTCGATACCTTTTATCTTAATATCCATTTGGATTGCCGTAATACCTTCCGTGGTACCCGCAACCTTGAAGTCCATATCTCCGTAGAAGTCTTCCAAACCTTGAATATCGCTCATAACGGATATTTTATGATTTGCTTCGTCCTTTATAAGTCCCATTGCGATACCCGCTACCGGCGCCTTTATCGGTACGCCTGCGTCCATAAGCGCTAAGGTAGAACCGCATACGCTTGCCTGCGAGGTAGAACCGTTACTGGAAATTACTTCGCTGACCGTTCTGATAGCGTACGGGAAACACTCGTTGCTGGGAAGCACGGGCTCCAAGGCTCTTTCAGCCAACGCTCCGTGTCCGATCTCACGACGACCGGGGCTTTTAAGCTGTCTTGCCTCTCCCGTGGAATACGGAGGCATATTGTATTGATGCATATAACGCTTGTAGGTGTCCTCGTCCAAGCCCTCCAACTTTTGAACTTCGGTAATGGTCCCCAACGTAAGCGTGGTGAGAACTTGCGTTTGTCCGCGGGTAAATACCGCCGAACCGTGTACGCGGGGCAGAATGCCTACTTCGCACCAAATATCTCTTATATCTTTAAGTCCTCTACCGTCGGGACGAACGCCTTGCTCGCTTATGCGTTTACGGACGTATTCCTTTTTCATCGCGTAAATAACGTCGGCAACGTAGCCCTTTTCTTCGGGATAAATTTCAGCGAAGTGCGCCATTAATTCATCGGTAACCGCGTCTTCTCTCGCCTCTCTCTCGTGTCTATCGAAAGTGTCGTAGATATACGCGATTTTGTCTGCGGAATAGCTTCTTACGACCTTTTCCAATTCCTCGGGAGCATGGCGGAGTTCCATTTCCTTTTTGGGCTTGCCTACCGCGGCGCGGATTTCTTCTATCCAAGCTACGATTTTTTTGATTTCTTCGTGTCCGAACAAGATTGCGCCGAGCATTTCTTCTTCGGTCAATTCGTTAGCGCCAGCTTCAACCATCATAACGGCGTCTTTCGTACCGCTCAACGCAAGGTTAAGTCTGCTTTTTTCTCTTTGTTCGCTGTCGGGGTTGATGATATACTCGCCGTCGACGTAGCCGACCATAACCGAACCGGTGGGTCCGTTCCAAGGTATATCGGATACCGTAAGCGCGATAGAACTACCGAGCATACCGAAAACTTCGGGGGGAATGTTGACGTCTACGCTTAAAGCCGTAGCTACTACCGCTACGTCGTTGAAAAGTCCCTTCGGGAACAACGGACGGATAGGTCTGTCGATAAGACGGCTGGTAAGTATTGCCTTATCGCTCGGTCTGCCCTCTCTCTTTTTGAAGCCGCCGGGAATTTTGCCGACAGCGTACATTTTTTCTTCGAAATCTACTCCCAAAGGAAAGAAATCGATTCCGTCCCTCGGTGCCTTCGCCATAGTTACGTTGGTAAGAACCACCGTATCGCCGCAACGCAAAAGAACTTCGCCGTTGCTGTGAGAGCAATAGCCGCCGATCTCCGCGCTGACTTCTCTACCGCCTATTACGGTGGTGAAAATTCTGCTTTCTTTCA
>CAYVEU010000100.1:0-8574 GCA_964450015.1 uncultured Christensenella sp.
GTATATGAACTAAATACCTTTTGGTTTGCGTTAAGCGTGGGCTGACCGGCAACTCGATATTGCTCGGTTCGGTTGCTGCCGACTTCCATTTTCAAGTCGCCCGCGGTGACGTTTATAGACGACGTCGCTCTTACTCCGTAGTTTTGCACGAGCATGAGCTTCTCGCAAGCTTTTCGGTAAATTTGATAAGCAACGGCAAACTGCCCGTCAGCGTCTATTTTATCGTACAACGCGTCGACGTCGGTAGACTGCCAGTCGTCAAGCCAGTTGGGATTTTTGCCGTAATTGCCCATAACGGTATTAAAATTGTTTTCGATAGGCATATTCCAAAGCGCAATAGCCAAATACGTCACCATAAATATAAGAACCGCAACCAATAAGAATTTAAAAATTCCGACGGTTACCTTTAAAAATTTATTCGATTTCATTAGAATTTTTTCTTTTTCGTCCCCTGATTAATTTGTTCCCTTTCTCTCATGGCAAGATAAACGTCCCATGGCTCCGGAGGCGTAGGCAAAATTACCGCCCTCTCAAACGACTTGTTCAACTTGCCGATTATTTGCGCAAACTCACACTGCAAAATATATTCGTCAACGGATTTACACCCCTGATCACGCGCTTTCTTTTGCAATAGCTTTTGTTTTTTTACGTTCATCTCTTACCTTCGGTAAAATTGTAACATAAAGTGCGATTTTTGTCAACACAACCGAAAACAGCGCGTATTAGAGAGAATTTTGCAATAAACATAAAAAACTGTCGCATTACTGCGACAGTTTAAATTGATTTTTCAGATAACTTTACAACTTACTTTTTCAGCAGTTCGTTAATTCTCTCGGAACTGGATAATAAGTCCGCAACGGACTTGTTTTGATTGCAATACGCGATAATATACGCTACGTATTTGCTTAAATCCGCTTCGATGAACCATTCCGCAGCCTTTACTTCGGGATTGAGATAAGTAAGGTTCGTGCCTAATACCGCAGTAAACAAGCCCTCTTCATAAGCCGTTTGGAACTTGTCTTTGCCCTCCGTGAAAAGTGCAAACGTTGCATTTAAGAATATATTACGCGCACCGTCCGCCTTTAAGTGACGGCACAGTCTAAGCATCGAATCGCCGGTTGCGATAATGTCGTCCGCGACGAATACGTCCTTGCCTTGCACCGAAGAACCGATATATTCGTGAGCGACTATCGGATTGCGCCCGTTTACGACGGTCGTATAATCACGACGCTTATAGAACATACCTAAATCCACACCCAAAACGGAAGCGTAGTAGATATTCCTGTTCATTGCGCCTTCGTCGGGAGATACGATCATAAATTTGTCTTTCGTGAGTTCTAAATCCGGATATTCCGAACGCAACGCTTTGAGTATTTGGTACGTCGCAAAAAAATTGTCGAAGCCCATAAGCGGAACGGCGTTTTGCACTCTCGGATCGTGCGCGTCGAACGTAACGACCTCTTTAACGCCCATATCGTACAATTCTTGGAGCATTTGCGCGCAGTCTAAGGACTCACGGGAATTGCGTCTGTGCTGTCTTCCGCCGTAAAGTATCGGCATAACGACGGTTATTCTCTCGGCTTTGCCGCCAGCGGCGGAAATTACCCTTTTAAGGTCGGCAAAATGGTCGTCGGGCGACATACAGTTCATGTGTCCGTACATATTGTACTTGCAACTGTAATTGCCTACGTCAGTCAAAATATAAAGGTCACGACCTCTTACACTGTCGTTGATCATGCCTTTGCCGTCGCCGGTTGTAAATCGGGGACAATGCGTATCGATGATAAACGTATCTCTACGCGTAAAATTTTGATTGTGTTTAGATAAGTCGCGGTTGTACCAGTTTACGAGATAGCTGTCAATCTTCTTCCCCAGTTCTCTCGCGCCCTCCATAACTATTAATCCTAATGGAGCAACCGGCGTCGGTTCGTCAAAAATTTCTGTAAAAAAAGTGGGCATAGCAACTCCCTATGTATTTGTTTGATGTTTAAAGTATATCACAATTATTACCTACGAGCAAACGTTTGAAAACGGTTTAGTACATTTATTCGACACTAATTTTACAAAAATTTCCTTTTACCCAAATCTTGAAATTTTTAAATTTAAAACGGCCGTCGATTTGACAGCCGTTTATTTTTAATTTGCTTGCCGATAATTATTAGGTTTGAATAAAGCCGTCGTCGGAACCGCTGCCTTCTTCGGGCTCGCCGTCCATTCTACCCTGGAACTGCGACTTGTAGAGATTGGCATAGAAACCGCCTTTCGCCATAAGCGTTTCGTGATTGCCCTGTTCTACGACGTCGCCGTGGTTCATAACCAATATAACCGCCGCGGACTTTATCGTAGACAAGCGGTGAGCGATAACAAAGCTCGTCTTGCCCTCCATCATCGCGAGCATCGCGCTTTGCACGTACTGTTCGGTTCTAGTGTCGACCGAACTCGTCGCTTCGTCCAGAATGACAATCTTCGGGTCTTTTAATATAGCTCTTGCAATGGTAAGCAACTGCTTTTGTCCTTGTGAAATGTTGCTTGCCTCGTCGTTAAGCACGGTATCGTAGCCCTTTTCCATACTCTCGATAAAGTCGTGCGCATGGGCTTTCTTCGCCGCCGCAATAACTTCTTCGCGCGTTGCGCCTTTGTTTCCGTACGCTATATTGTCGGCAACCGTACCTTTGAACAGCCAAGTGTCCTGCAAAACCATACCGTATAGACTGCGCAAGTCGTCGCGGTGCATATCCTGAATATTAATACCGTCAATGGTTATTTCACCCGCATTCAATTCGTAGAAACGCATAAGCAAGTTGACTAGCGTTGTTTTGCCCGCTCCTGTAGGTCCGACTATCGCTATACTCTCGCCCGCATTGACGTGCAAGCTTAAATCGGTAATAAGCGGTTTATCTGCCGAATAGCTGAACGCAACGTGTTTAAATTCAACTTCTCCGGTCATGTCGGAAACGTCCATACGCACGCCGTCGGGCGTCATTTCTTCGATGTCAAGCATCTTAAACACACGCTCTGCACTCGCTATCGACGACTGAATAGTGCTTGCAATGTTACTGATGTTCTCAATCGGTTGCGCGAACTGTCTGGTGTACTGAATACACGCTTGAATATCGCCTATGCTTATTATTCCGACGCCTGCGCGGAAGCCGCCGATAACGCATATCGCAACGTAGCATACGTTGTTGACAAACTTAATCATCGGCAAAATAATTCCTGCCAAAAATTGCGCGCGTCTTGTCGCCTTTAAGAGTTTTTTGTTTGTTTCCTCGAAGTCCTTAATGCTGTCTTCCGCGTGATTGTACAACAGTACGACCCTGTGACCGGCATACATTTCCTCGATGTGACCGTTGAGCTGTCCGATGAGTTCTTGCTGACGGGCAAACTCTTTTTGCCCTTTTCTTATCGCCAAGCTGCTGACGACAAAAAGGATAGGCACGCTGCAAAGAGTGATTACGCTGAGCAACCAATCCAGCCTGAACATCATAAACAACACGCCGCATACCGTGGTAACGACGGTTATAACTTGGTTTACCGTATCCTGCAAAGTAACGGCAACGAGCTCGACGTCGTTGGTCAAACGGGATAAAATTTCACCCGTAGTAGTAGCGTCGTAATATTTTAACGGTACTCTATCCAGTTTGCACTTCAAGTCGAAACGCATACGCCTAACGACGTGTTGCGCCATACTCGCGGCAATAAGTCCGCTTGCAAACGTAAATAAAGCGTTAAGACAGTACAACGCGCCTGCCGTCAAACAAATCTGCAAAACGTAATCTAAGTTTACGTCTTTAAAGTACTGGATACTTTCTACCAAATGGTTGGTGACTTTTTTAAGAATATCGGGCACCCAAACACCGAACCACGCGCCTACTGCGGCTATAAGTATCATCGAAATAAGAGCGATGAGCTCGGGTTTCATATATTTGATAAGCCGTTTGACTGTCTTCCCGAAATTTTCCGCCGTATCGGCTTTTTCCACGTTAATGGAACTTGCGCCGAACGCTCCCGACATATCCATATTGCCTACGGAGGATACTTTTTCGCCTTCAACCTTGATTATTTCTTCGTTATTGCTCATAATCCAAGTTCCTCCTCACTCATTTGACTTAACGCAATATCGCGGTATAGTTTACACTCGCGCAACAGATCCGAGTGTTTGCCCTTGCCGACCATTCTTCCGTCGTCCAAGACTATTATCTCGTCTGCGTTCATTATCGTGCCTATCCTTTGTGCAACGATAATGACTATGCTGTCTTGCGTAACTTCCGACAACGCTTGACGAAGCTTAGCGTCCGTTTTGAAGTCCAAAGCGCTGAAACTGTCGTCGAAAATATAAATTTCGGGGCGGCGTATAACCGCTCTTGCTATACTTAAACGCTGTTTTTGTCCGCCGCTGAAATTTTGTCCGCCCTGTTCTACGGTGTAGCGCAATCCGCCTTCTTTTTCTCTGACGAACGCGTCCGATTGCGCTATCTCCAAAGCGCTCCACATATCGGCTTCGGTAGCGTCCTCTTTGCCGTAACGCAAGTTATCTGCTATCGTTCCCGAAAAAAGAATACTTCTTTGCGGAACGAAGCCTATCTTCTCGCGCAGCTTCGCCTGCGGGTAGTCGCTTACGTTTTGACCGTCTACCAAGACTTCGCCGCCGGTAACGTCGTAGAAGCGCGGTATAAGATTGATAACCGTACTTTTTCCGCTTCCGGTACCGCCGACTATCGCGGTGATTTTGCCCTTTTCACAACGGAAATTGATATTTTCCAAAATATTTTTCTCGGCTTCCGCGCTGTATTTGAAGTTGACGTTTCTAAATTCTATCGTGCCAGAATCGTCACTCCTTACCGCCGCGTCATCCTTGTCTACTACGGTAACGTCGGTATCAATAACCTGCAAAATACGTTCCGCCGACGCGCTCGCTCTCGGGAAGACGACGACTGCGCTTGCGACGAATACCATCGACATCGCGATTTGCGTTATGTACTGGCTGACTTCGAGCATACTGCCGACGTCGCTTATAGTATTGTTTGCAACTTGTTGCGCCGCTCTCCAAAAAATGCCGACCGAAGCGCAGTTTAAGCATATATTGATAAGCGGTACGAGTACCGCGCAATACCTTTGCAAAACGACCGACGTACGCGACGTGCTTATGTTTACTTTGTCGAAACGCTTCTTTTCCTGCTCTTGTTTGTTGAATGCGCGGACGACTCTTATACCCGTTATGCCTTCGCGCATTATTAGGGTCAGCTGGTCGACTTTACGCTGAATAACTTTAAACAACGGCTGACAAATCTTTGCCGCAACGCCTGCCGCTATGAACAGTATCGGTAAGATGTAAACGAGAACCATCGTCATCGAAACGTTCGCCCTGAAACTGAAAATAAATCCGCCGATTATCGTTACCGGCGCGCTGAGCGTCGTTCTTAAAATCTGCAAAAATACGTTTTGTATTTGGTTGATGTCGTTCGTAGAACGCGTAACCAAGCTTGCCGTACTGAATTTATCAAATTCAACCAACGAATATCCTTCTACCTTGTGGAAGACCATCGAACGCAAGATTTTGCTGAAATACGCCGCTATTTTACTGCTCATATACATAGCAAGTATCGTGCAAAGCGAAGCAAACAGCGTCAACGCCAACATAGTGCCGCCCTTTCTTGCTATAAAGCCCATATCCGCCGTTTGAATGGTAATACCGTCGGGAACTTTCCATTCCTCACGAGTCTTGTCGGTCTTTTTGCTCAACGCGTCGGTGGACGTTCCTTTGTCGCTGAGCTTCAATATGTTGAGGAATTTCTGGAACTTGCTCTCTTCCGCCTCGTATTTCTCCATTGCGGAATCGATTTCCGCTTCCGTCAAGCCGAGGGAATTGTTTATCCATTTGGTGTTGTCGACGTATTTGTAGGCGTACCCCAAAACTTTGTTGCAAAGAATTATTTCGTAATCCGGAAACGGCGAATATCTACCCGTTTCGTCGTCTATTACGTACGTAAGTTTATCTTTGTCTAGCGCTACGCCGTTGCTGTCGACGGCAAGACGGCTTACTTCGCCCGTCGTGGGATCGGTGTATGTAGGTATAGGCAACAAATTGCCGTATACCGAGTGCTTCATACACATAATGCAACTGGTGAGTAGCCGCTTCATATCCTCGTTTTCACCCCAAACGTCAGTGGAATCGTCGTCGCTTTGGTATAAATCCAAAAACGTGTTGATGTTTATCCCCTGCGAACCGCACTCCATTAAGCTGTCGTAGTCTATCAATTTGCTGATAGCCGTTTTGACGAGTTCTCTTTCTTCTTCGGGGTATTCGGAATAATCGGTAATATTCGTATTATACTTTTCCGAAATTTTATAAAATTGATATTCTCTTAAAGAATTGATAAACGGCAAAAGAACGTCGTTAAAAAGTTCCTTGCTGTCACGCACTGGAATATCCATAAAATTGAAATTTATTTTAACGCTGTTAAACTGTTCGTTCCAAACGGACTTTATATCCAAAGTGGAAAAACCGTCTTTCATTTCGAATACAGGTATTTGGTCTTTGTCGAAGCCGTCGACGTTGCCCGTGATCTCGATTTCACCCAAAGGGTTCGTCATAGTTTCGTGCTCGTACATCGGCTCGTAATCCAAATAAATTCCGTCGTTAATGATGTCGCTCATCATCCCCGGCAAAAACAACTCCGCCATAGCCGACGCAAACAACAAAATGACCGCAACTACGAAAATCTTGGCCATCGGTTTCAGATGCTTAAATAATCGAAACACTACACACCCCTAGGCTTACGCCTTCCTTTTATCGTTGTACGCTCCGTCTTTATTCAAATAAAGAAAGAACGCCCAATACCTTATTATAATAATCGCAGCTTCCTCGAACTGAACCTCGAAAAAACGCAGTATTTGGCACTATGAAACTATTATAATATAAAATAATAGAAAATGCAATATGCATTCTATAAAAAATAAATGGAAAAATAATTATAAATCCCGCAAAAGACGATAAGCGCATCTCCCGAAAAGAAAAAGCGAATAGGCTCGGATTTATTTAATATTTTATCCCTACCTATTCACTCTTAACTTTTACCTAATACTAAAATTCAATGGGCGTTGCCGTAATGAATGCGACAGCCTATTAGCGCGCGCCCATTCCTCCGCCGCCAAAGCCGCCACCGCCGCCACGGAAGCCTCCTCCGCCGCCGCTGCCGAAGCTTTTGCCTATCTTGCCCGCGCTTCTGGCTATTTTATTATTCATGTTTATTCTTGCGACGCTCTTCGTTATTCCGTTTATCGTAGCCGCCAACGCAAAATTGGTAGAAAACCGCAGACTCGGCGAAAGCAAATACAAAATAAGGAACGTGTGGTCGTTTCGGTAATAGCCGTTCGTTACCATTTCTTTATATTCGGGATAGGCTATTTCAAGCTGCTCCGCAACCTTGTCCGCAATTCCCATCGCCGTAGCGTACACCATATACTCTTCCCACAAAATAAGCTGCGGAAGTTCGTGCTTATCCATATTACTGAAATCCGTCATAAACTTTCCGAGAGCACGGAATTTATCGTAGGTTTCCTGACCTTTGTCGGAAAGAGGCGATTTTTGCTTTTTGGTTAAAACCGTGCCCGCTATTCCGGCAACGATTAACGCTAAACCGGTAAATACCATATAGAACCCTATAATCGAAAGTATTAAAGTTGCGACAAGCATTATTACGCCCACGACAACACAAAACTTCGACAATACTTTTGCAAGCACGCCCAATTTGTCATTTTGCTTGTTCGGCATAAGTCCCATTCCTCTGCTCATTCCGTAAGTGGCTACTTTAAACTCGTTGACCTTATTGCCGAAATTTTCGCTGTTCTTTTTCGCAAATTTTTCAAATTCCTTCATAGTAAACGGCGTATTGCCGCCACATCTTTTCAAAAGCTCGTAAACGATTTTTTCGTGCGGCTTTAATTCCGATATATCCAAATTGTTGACGGTTATTTCCGCTTCCTTTTTCTTGTCGCCCGCCTTAATATCAATATAGTGACGACGGCATAAGTCGAGAATAGTCGCGCTGAGTGCGTCGCTTACCTCGTATTTTCCGTAATAGTGATAAACGGGCGCCATTTCTCCCGCCGTCCACCCCGCGGGAATTTCGCGGACGTAGATGGGTGCGTCGGGGCTAGGTTTCGGCTTGCGTTTGATATAAATTAAAATCCATATCCCTGCGGCTAATACGACCGTCATTGCGGCGATAACGTAATCGGCTATTCTGAAATTACGCGCGCGTTTCGCTTCCTTTATAAACTGCTCCTGCCACGCGGTTTCCTGCGCGTTGATCTCGTCAAAAGTCGCTTTGTTCTTCTTTGCCGACGAATAATCGTCCTTGGGGAGCAAAAGTCTGGTTTCGAAATACGTTTCTTCGGCTAAGCTTTCGCAGTTGTATACTACGGTATCCGTTGACTGAATTATACCCGAGCTGTTGCCGTCCTCTATATGCGTCCAAACGGCGATATCGTCCGTACTCTCAACCGGCAGAAAAGTGACTTTGGCGTTCAAGCTCTTTACAAACATCGTATTGCTTTCGTCAACGAACTTGT
>CAYVEU010000101.1:0-8195 GCA_964450015.1 uncultured Christensenella sp.
ACATCGTATTGCTTTCGTCAACGAACTTGTAGTACAGTCCCGCCCTGTCGGCGTATTCCGTCATTAAGTTAGTCAGCGTATAGGAAAACGTTATCGTCCTCGTTCCCTTCGTAAAATCGGGCATGACGACGCCTATTTCGATTTTAGAACCTGAACGGTAAGTGTATGCCGACTCTCTCATTCGCTCCTTTTGGAAAGAGTTTATATAATCCATATTAATAGAATTGCTTTCTACCGGATACTCTTTGCCGTCGACGGTGCAGGTAAAGTCTTTAAACTCGCTTCTCGTCGTGCCGTAGCTACCGCTTAAATCGTTAAGCCCTATCGTCTTATAATAATTCCACCAGTCGTCACCGCGGTTTGAAAAATCAACGACGTGCTTTTCGGTTATTTGCGCACTGCCGTCGTCATTCAATTCAATGGTAATATCGAGATTATCCAAATACGGATTTGTCTCGGAAGTGCAAGCGCCGGTCAGCAACACCACCGCCGCCATAAGGATAAATAGGCAGATAACCGAAACGGCTCTGCCTACGTTTGTTCTTAATATTCTTTCTCTCATAATCGACTAAAACGAAACTCTGGGAGCCTCACGGACAGCTTCTTCCACTTGGAAGTACTTGGCGATCTTGAACTTTTCCTTGTTCTTGTTTGCAACGATACTCGAAGGGAACTTTTGAAGCAATTCGTTATTCTTTTGCGCAGTATCGTTATAGAACTGTCTTGCATAAGCGATTTTGCTTTCGATGTCTTTAAGGTCGGCTTGCAAAGACAAGAAGTTCGCGTTGGCCTTTAAGTCGGGATACCTCTCGACCGATACCATCAAACGCCCCAAAGCCGAGCTCAACTCGTTGTTGGCTTCGATTGCGTCGTTGGCAGTCGTCGCACTCGTCGCGCGGGAACGCCACATAATGACGTTTTCAAGCGTTTCCTTTTCGTGCGTAGCGTAACCCTTAACGGTTTCCACAAGGTTAGGAATAAGGTCGTAACGGCGCTTTAACTGTACGTCGATTTGCGACCACTGATTTTCTACTTTTTGAGAATTAGTTACCATTTTGTTATAAGTGCTTATCCACCACGCCACTATTGCGATAACGAGAACCACTAATATAACGGCAACGATAATTAATGCTATACCCCATCCCGGCATAATAAATTTCCTCCTGATTAATATCTAGTATATTTATTATTGTACATAATATTTTATCCGCGGTCAATTAAAAAAAACTTAAATGTGTAGGTTATATTTAAATGAATTATGTTTACTTATGCTGTTATATTCATTTTGCTATAATTAATTTCCCTCATTTTTTATCATTAAATACGTCTAATTTAATTTTAGTTGCACATAAGCAATCAATATTTGGCTGAACTTTTTCTGTTTAAAATATTTTATGCTCCGCAATTGAGTTTATTGGACAATTACCAAATTTTATTCTATAATTTAAGAAAAGCGCAGCCGCCGATATTATCAATACCGACGGCTTTATTATATTATTTAAATATCGTTTTTAGATTTATCTTACCGTGCCGTTGCCTCGCACGACGTATTTTACCGAGGTAAGCTCTTTGAGCCCTATCGGTCCTCTGACGTGAAGCTTTTGGGTGGATATGCCCATTTCCGCGCCCAAACCAAATTCGAAGCCGTCGGTAAAGCGTGTGCTTGCATTGACGTAAACAGCGCCGCTGTCTACCTCTACGGTAAACTCTTTTGCCTTATTATCATCGCTCGTTACGATTGCGTCGCTGTGGTGCGTGCCGTATTTATTTATATGGTCGATAGCTTCTTCCGTTCCGTCTACGCAAGCGACCTTTATTATCATATCTTCGTATTCGGTATAAAATTCGCTTTCCTCTATAACCGTCATATCGGCAAAATACTTTTTCACTTCGTCGGTGCCGCGTATCTCAACACCCTTGTCGGCTAGTTTTTTGAGCATATCAGGCAGGAATTTGTCGGCAATATCTCTATCTACGAGAAGCGTTTCCGCAGCGTTGCAAACGGACGGACGGGAAATTTTCGCATTCATTACTATTTTTTCCGCCATGGCAAAATCCGCCGTCTTTTCGACGTAGACGTGGCAGTTGCCGCCGCTGGACGCGATTACGGGCATCGTCGCTTCGGCAAGAACGAACTTTTTCAGCTTTTCGCCGCCGCGTGGAATTATAACGTCGATAGACGACGAGCACTTTAACATTCTATTGGTAAGTTCTCTATCCGTTCCGTCGATAAAGCCTATAACGGAACCGTCTAAACCGCAAGCTTCAAACGCTTCTTTCATAAGGCGCACCAAAATGCGGTTTGTGTTTATAGCTTCCTTGCCGCCCTTTAATACGACGCCGTTACCGCTCTTTATGCAAAGCGCCGCCGCGTCGATGGTGACGTTGGGACGGGATTCGTAAATTATTCCGATAACGCCTAAGGGAGCGTGCACTTTATCGATGTGCAAACCGCTCTTGACTTCGTAACTTTCGGCAACCATACCGACGTAATCAGGCAACGCAATAACGTCGTCGACGCCCGCCAACATGACGTCTATGCGCTGTTTGGTCAACGTCAGTCTATCTAAAAACGCGTCGTTTATGCCGTTCTTTTTCGCCTCTATCAAATCAAGGCGGTTGCATTCGGCGATTTCGTCTTCCGCCGCGCGTACTCTTCTTTTTATTTCGCTAAGCACAGCGTTTTTATCCGCCGTGCTTGCCTTGGTAAACTTAAAACTCGCTTTTTTTACACTTGCGCATAAGTTTTCAACGTCGAACATCTAGTCCTCCTCTTCTTCCTCCGGAAGTTCCGCGTTATGATAAACGTTTTGTACGTCGTCGTTGTCTTCCAGCATACCCAAAAGCTTTTCGATAGACGGAATAGCGTCTGCCGGAGGCGTAATATAGTCAGACGGGAAAAAGCCCGTTTCCGCACTGAGGATTTTTGCGCCCGCGCTTTCCAACGCGTCTTTTACCGCGCTCATGTCCTGCGGCAAAGTGTATACCTCGTAGCAATCGTCGGCGTCGATAACGTCGTCTCCGCCCGCGTCCAAAACCATCATCATCATATCGTCTTCGCTGAAATTGCCTTTGTCAACGACTATGAGCCCTTTCTTGTCGAAAAGGTAGCTTACGCAACCGGTACTGCCCATTGACCCGCCGCATTTGTCGAACGCGTGACGGACGTCGCCCGCCGTGCGGTTCTTGTTGTCGGTAAGAGCTTCGACTATAACGGCAATACCTCCGGGGGCGTAGCCTTCGTACTGCATTTCCTCGTAGTTTACCGCGTTAAGTTCTCCGCTCGCCTTCTTAATAGAACGCATAATGGTGTCGTTAGGCATATTGCTCGCCTTAGCCTTAGCTATAACGTCGCGGAGTCTCGAATTGGAGTTAGGGTCGGGACCGCCCGCCTTAACCGCAACCGCAAGCTCTCTGCCGAGCTTAGTGAAAACGCTGCCTCTCGCCGCGTCTGCCTTGCCTTTTTTTGCCTTAATATTTGCCCATTTACTATGTCCGCTCATACGAACCTCCCTAGTTTAATCTTAGTTTATAAATATAATAATATCATTAATTATTTGCGAAAACAAGTCTTATCTTGTTATTGAGAGTGGATAAATTGAGTCTTATCTTACGGAATACATTGCAATTCCCGCCGCAACCGCCGCGTTAAGACTTTCCACGCCGTCTTCCTGCATCGGTATAGCAAGCTTAACGTCTGCTTTTAGTTTTATTTGTTCAGGCACTCCGTGCGCTTCGTTGCCGATAAGCAGCGCAAGCTTTCCGTTCCGCTCGTAACCGAATATATTCTCTCCGTCCATATCCAGAACGGCAAGTCGGTAACCGTCAAGCAGTTTCAGTCCGTCGGCGAAATTTGCGAGAACGACGTTCGTTTTCGTTATACCGCCCATGCTTGCCCTGACGGCTTTCGGTGAATACGGGTCCGCCGTGTTAAAGCAAACTACCGTGCCGATACCTCTTGCGCAAGCGGTACGGATAATAGCACCCACGTTGCCGGCGTCGGATACGCCGCAAAGTCCCAAAATTATTTCGCCGGTTACCGTTTTAGGCTCCGGCATAGCGACAACCGCAACTATACCCGAAGGGGTTTTTGTGTCGCACACTGCGTCGAAAATTTCGTTTTTGACGATATAAATCGGCTTGTCCGAGAAGCGTTGCGAAAATTTATCGGCTTCGCTTTCCCTTATATAGACGCATTTTATAAGGTCTTTGCTTATATCGCAAACGATAGTCGCGCCCTCCGCGACGTAAACCGAGTTTTCGTGTCGGACAGCTTTATCGCGGAACAACGCGCGTAGCGTTTTTATCTTCTCGTTTGCGGTACTCGTTATTACCATAACTTTTAACAAATAATTATATAGAAAACGCCTCCGTTTTTATCGAAGGCGTTTCGGCTGTTTTATTTATTTAACGCTTCTTTCGCTTTTTCGCAAAGAGTTGCGAATGCGGGCGCGTCGTTTACCGCAAGGTCCGCGAGAACCTTACGGTTCAAGTCGATATTAGCTAATTTCAATCCGTTTATCAAACGAGAATAGGAAATATCGTTCATTCTAGCCGCTGCGTTGATACGAGCAATCCAAAGCTTACGGAAATCTCTCTTTTTGAGCTTTCTGCCGACGTAAGCGTATTGCATCGACTTCATTACGGCTTGTCTGGCAACCCTATAAAGCTTGGACTTCGAGCCGAAGTAGCCCTTTGCCCTTCTCATTATCTTTCTTCTTTTCTTAACTGCGTTTACTGCTCTTTTGATTCTCATCTCTATCTACCTCCTATTTTTGCCCGCTGAGCATTCCGGAAATGGTCTTCGCTTGCGTTGCGTCGACGTATCCGCCCTTGCGGAGATTTCTCGTTCTCTTCGTGGGCTTCTTGTTAAGGATATGGTTCTTGTTTTGTTTACCTCTCTTGATTTTTCCGCTTGCGGTCAATCTGAAACGCTTTTTCGCGCCGCTGTGGGTCTTCATTTTTGGCATAATCCAAATTCTCCTTTATGTTTATTTTTTTACGATAGGGCTGAGCATTATGGTCATTGCTCTACCCTCCATTGTAGGCTTTTTGTCGATAGTCGCGTAGTCTTTTACGAGTTCGTAAAAACCGTTTAAAACGTCCACGCTTATCTCGGTGTGGGATAGCTGACGACCGTACATTCTTAAAGTGACTTTGACTTTGTTGCCGTCCTTTAAAAACTCTATCGCGTGCTTAGCTTTGGTTTGGACGTCGCCGGAATCGATGTTTTGAGACAACCTTATCTCTTTAACTTCTACGATTTTCGCCTTTTGAGCTTTTTGGGCTTCTTTGTCCTTTTTAATCATATCGAAACGGTATTTCCCGTAGTCCATAATCTTGCATACCGGCGGTTTTGCCATCGGAGATATGTTGACTAAATCGAGATTTCTGAAATCGGCTATACGCTGAGCCTCCGCTTTGCTCATAACGCCCAACTGCGTTCCGTGCTCGTCGATAAGCCTAACTTCCTTGTCCGTTATACTGCCGTTAGTCAATAATTCTTTAAAAATAGTTCCTTCCCTCCAAAAAAAGATGTGCGTAAACGCACATCTTCCATAATAGTTTTACTATACAGAAACCTTTTGCCGTAAGCTAAGGTGAGAAATGCGTCTACTTGCTTGTATAATATATCAATATTTTCCTACTTTGTCAACTGTTTTTCTCCGTTTTTTGTTAAACAAAGTAAAAAGCGTTAATTAGCCGTTTGATTTTTCGTCTATTTCCTTTTTGACGGTCGCAATAAACTCATCCAAGGTCATAGCGCCTATATCGCCCTGTCCGCGTTTACGGACGGCAACGACTCCGTTTTCTTTTTCCTTGTCGCCGATAATAAGCATATAGGGCGTTTTTTCGGTTTGCGCTTCGCGGATTTTAAAGCCGATTTTTTCGTTTCTTACGTCGCTTTCCGCGCGTATGCCGCAATCAGACAATTTTGCCGTGATTTTTTCAACCTCTTCCTCCGTTCTTTCGGTTAATGACATTACTTTAACCTGTATTGGGCTAAGCCATAACGGGAATTTGCCGCCGAAATGCTCAATCAGTATACCGATAAATCTCTCAATAGAACCGAATACGACGCGGTGTATCATAATAGGACGATGCTTTTGTCCGTCTTCACCCACGTAATCAATTTCGAAACGCTGCGGCAACTGGAAGTCAAGCTGAATAGTTCCGCACTGCCACGTCCTTCCCAAACTGTCTTCCAAATGGAAATCTATTTTAGGACCGTAAAACGCACCGTCACCCTCATTTATCTCATAAGGCAGATTGAGTTCGTCCAACGCCGCCTTGAGAGCGCTTGTCGCGGCTTCCCAGTCTTCGTCGCTACCCATACTGTTTTCCGGACGGGTAGAAAGTTCTATATGGTACTTAAACCCGAAAAGCGTATAAACCTCGTCTATAATTCTCACTACGCCCTTAATTTCCGACGTAATTTGTTCGGGTAACATAAAGATATGCGCGTCGTCTTGCGTAAAGCAACGCACTCTCATAAGTCCGTGCAGCTGTCCGCTCTTTTCATGACGGTGCACAAGCCCCAATTCTCCCATTCTTATGGGGAAATCTTTATAACTGTGCGGTGACAATTTATAAACCAACAAACCGCCGGGGCAGTTCATCGGCTTGATAGCACAATCCTCGTCATCGATTTTAGTCGTATACATATTGCCTTGATAGTGGTCCCAGTGTCCCGACGTCTCCCACAAAGAGCGGTTGAGTATAATCGGAGTTTGAACCTCTACGTAGCCCTCTCGTTTGTGTATCTGCCGCCAAAAATCTATAAGTGTATTCTTTAAAGTCATGCCATTTGGCAAGAAGAACGGGAAACCTTTGCCTTCGTTTAAGAACGCAAACAGCTTCAATTCCTTACCGAGTTTTATATGGTCGCGCTTTTTTGCTTCCTCAATCATCGCAAAATATTCGTCCATATCCGACTTCTTGTCGAACGCCGTGCCGTAGATACGGGTAAGCATTTTGTTATGCTCGTCGCCACGCCAGTACGCGCCTGTCACCGAAGAAAGCTTATAAGCTTTTATCAAACCTGTGGACGGAATATGCGGTCCTGCGCATAAATCCACAAATTCGCCCTGACGGTAAATGCTTATTACCGCGTCTTCGGGTAAATTCTCGATAAGCTCTACTTTGTAGGGCTCGTCCGCCATCAATTTCAACGCTTCCGCGCGTGTAATCTCCTCGCGGACTACGGGATGGTTTTCTTTTATAACATTTTTCATTTCCTCTTCGATTTTCCCGAGGTCGCTTGCGCTTATCGGCGTTTTAAAATCGAAATCGTAATAAAAACCGTTCTTTATCGCCGGTCCTATGGCTACTTTTACGTCGGGATAAAGTCTTTTTACCGCTTGCGCCAAAACGTGCGCCGTTGTGTGACGGTATGCTTTTTTGCCGTCTTCGTCTTTGAACGTCAGAAATTCGACTTCGCAATCACCGTTGATTTTCACGTTCATTTCTTTGATTTCACCGTCTACGCGTGCACAGAGGCTGGCACGAGCCAACCCCTCACTGATAGCAGACGCAATTTCTTTTAAGGAAAGTCCGTTCTCGAACTCCCTTATGTCGTCTTTAAGTTTTATTTTCATTTTTATCAAACCTCTCAGTCTTCTATTCTTTTAACTTCTATATTTTCGACTACTGATTTTCCGCTGCGCCATTCGTAATTTTTAACGTCGCGTCCGTCCGCTTTGAGCTGCCCGCTCTCCGCAGTCTTGAACCCGTCGGCGCCGAAAAAGGCGTCCAGATACGTTTCCGCCGGATTAAACAAGTCGGTTTCCGGTGCGTCGAGCGCATATACCGCTTCGCTTAAAACGGTAAGTTCCTCATCCATAAGCGTGACTTTGAGTTTACCGTTTTCTACTTTTGCGTACGCCGTAAGATATTCTTTCGTCGAGCCTTTTTTGTAAAGTCTTACCGCAGGCTTGCCGTTGTCCTCGACGTACGTCGTATCTATTCTGGTCGAATATCCGTTTTCGTTCGCATACGCCGTAGTACTGCTGCTAACTATAAAGTTGGTCGCGCTGCCTTCGCAATCTTTTAATACGGAATTGCCGTAAATCGAACTCACCGTCACGGCAAACACGTTAAGCGACTCTTGGTTGGTCCCCGCCGCCGTCATGTACATGCGTGCGTTTAACGAAGAACAATCGGTCACGGACGAATCCCTTATCACGCCGCCTACG
>CAYVEU010000102.1:0-8074 GCA_964450015.1 uncultured Christensenella sp.
CGAAAAAACGCCAAATTTATCGAACGGAATTGCGCTAAACTTGTTGAGAGCAATGCTATAAGGATTGGCATTACGGGCAGTTACGGCAAAACGAGTTGTAAAAATATACTTTGCGCACTTTTGCAGAGGAAATATTCGGTTATCAGCACCGATAAGAACTACAATACACCGATGGGGATAGCGTTGACGGCGGAACGTATGACGGGCAAAGAAGAAATTTTTATTGCGGAAATGGGCGCGAGAAAAAGAGGCGACATTGCCTATCTTGCCGATCTCGTAAAACCTCATTATTCGATAACGACGGGAGTATGCCCACAACACTTGGCGACTTTTAAATCGCTCCATAATATCTTTTGGGAAAAATCCAAACTGTATGAAAAAACGCAAACTTTATCCATATTTAATTGCAACGATAAGTACGCACTAAAAATGTACAAAGAGTGCAAGGGCAAAAAAATTAAAGTTTGTATAAAAAAGGAGGGCGACGTTTATGCAACGGATATAGTATCCGACGAGAATGGCAGCACGTTCAACTTGATACACGGAGGCCGTACTTTGGGGTTGCAAACTAAGCTTTTGGGGAGACATAACGTCATCAATATTACCTTATGCGCGGCGCTTGCGTTAGAGCTGGGGGTCGACGAACGGGCAATACAAGATGCTGTAAAAGAACTTAAACCCATACCGCATAGGTTGGAATATATTTATTCGAACGGCATACATATTTTAGATGACAGCTACAATTCAAACCCCATAGGAATCAAAAGCGCAATGGAAGTTTTAGACGGTTTTCACGGACGGAAGCTTGTACTTTCGCAAGGGCTTGTCGAGGGCGGCAAGAGAAGCGCGGAGCTAAATAAAAAAGTGGGGCAAAATATCGTCGGACATGCGGACGCTGTTATTCTTTGCGGGAAAAACGCCAAAAACATAGAAAAGGGTTTGACCGAAGGCGGGTTCGACGGCGTAGTCTATCGCTATCGCGACTTAAAGCGCGCGCAGGCACATTTTAAGGACGTTTTGCAAGTCGGTGACGTTCTGCTAATTCAAAACGACTTGCCGGATATTTATTAGGAGGTTATTTATATGCTCACACTTGCTCTTGTTTACGGTGGGGAGAGTTGCGAACACGACATTTCCGTGATAACGGCTTTAACTACGCTCAAAATGATAAAAACCCGCTATCAGGTTTATCCCGTATATCTGAAAGAAGGCGGTTTTTGGACGGGGAAGGCTTTGGAAGATATAAATTTTTATAAGTCGTTTGACAAAACGAAACTGCACGAAACAGTGTTCTCGAACGGGTTGATGGCGGTGAAAAAACGTTTCGGATATAAGTATTTCAAAGTCAATTGCGTTTTGATGTGTAATCACGGCGGCGCGGGTGAAAACGGAAGTTTAAGCGGATATTTCGAAGTTGCAAACATACCGTACACCGCCAGCGGCGTATTCGGAAGCAGTGCGTGTATGGATAAAGTATACACGAAAATGCTGTTGGAAAAATTCAAATTTCCGGTTGTAAATTATCGGATTTACCGCAAAGGCTACCGACTTGAAAAATTGGAAGAATTGGGGTATCCGCTGATAGTTAAACCAGCGCGGTTAGGTTCGAGCGTTGGAATATCTTATGCCAACGATAGGAGCGAATTAAACGACGGACTGGAATTTTCTTTGCGTTTCGACAATAAAATATTGGTGGAAAAGGCATTGGAGAATTTTGACGAATATAACTGCGCCGTTTGCGAGCATGGCGGGAAAATAAAGGTGAGCGACGTCGAACACCCGATATTCGACAAAGAGTACTTGGATTTTGAGGAGAAATACGTCAATGCACATAATCAAAAGCGTGAAATCCCTGCGGAGATAGACGAAAAACTCAGGGATAAAATTCAAAGAATGACGAGAGAAATTTATCTTCTTTTCGAGCTAAAAGGCGTAGTAAGAATAGACTTTTTGTATGCGGACAAGAAACTTTACGTCAATGAAATAAATACTATACCGGGGTCGCTTGCGTGCTATCTCTTTAAAAGCGCCAATCTTTCGGGCGTGGATGTAGTGAGCGGTATGGTTGATGCGGCCATAGCTGATTTTAAGCGGCAAAAAACGCTTATAACGGACTTTGCCAGCGACGTTTTGAAAAATTTCGACGGTAAAGGCGGAAAGCTTAGTGGAATTAAAAAATAAAAAAGGGATTGCCAACGGCAGCGCTACCGATTTTATTTTAGAGAGTGTCGATCAAAAGGAGCTTCTTCCTTGCCGTCTAGCCGTTAAAGAGGTAAAAAGTATAAGGAAGTGGGAAGCTGTCACGCTAGCGTGACTGATGAGAGTCGCGTTCAAATTAGTCGATTTGATAATATAAAAACAAAAGGAGATAGTAAATAACTATTCCTTTAAAATCTTTACACCAAAATCATTTTTCTATTGAAGTAATTGGAGCGGTTTACCATATTCAAAACGCCTTGCGCTTTAAAATCGAGTTTTATCAAAAAGCGGAGGCGTTTATCCGTCTTGTCGATATCCGAATATTTGACCAAAACGTTTGCGCCGCTTGCGTTTAGTTCTTTTAAAATATCTTTGCGCGAGCTTTTCATTGCCAACACGTATAGATATGGCGGCAATTCCACGGCTTTTATATAATCTTCTTTTTTAATTTCAAAAAGAGCGTATAACGATAGGCGTTTAAGTCTGGCCATAGTGTACTTTTTAGTCTTTGCATTTTCCAAAAACTGTTCGTAGGTTACGGCGCCGATTGCGGCGCTTTTCATAAGATTATGCAGTCCGCCGCTTACGTCGTAGCAATGCTCCAAATCATCGCCTTTCATATATTTTATTTGATATAAACAAAGGTCGCCGAGAGAGGTGTCGCTTATTTTTATTTGCGACAGGAAATTATAGCAAAGAGGGGGAACTTTGTCGCGAATTTCTCCCAGACGTCCCCGCCTTATGGCAAATCTTATTGCGCTTGCCGAGGGGTATTCGACGTTCAATTCGTCGCTGTTGTAGTCGTTTTCGCGGTGTAGCGTGTGCAAAGCGATTTTTTTATCCAAAGAAAGTGTTTTCAACGCTTGTATGTAGCTTAGCGCAAGGGAGTTGTTAGGCTTGTCTAAAATATTGGCAATATCGGCGTATTCTTCATGCGATTTCGCATATTCGCCCAGTGCAAGACTGCGTGACTTGGGATAGGAGTAGCCTTCTTTTTGGTACGTTGCAAGCAATTCTTTGTATTCTTCGGGTTCGTTGCTCAAAAAATTAGCCGCTTTTTTCAAAAGTTCTACGTCGCCGCATTCACTGCCGAAACTCAAATACTCTATGCCGGGTAGCTCCGCCGCAATTCTTACCGCGCCGTATGCGAAATTATCGGCAGGGGAAATCGCGAAAATCAAAGGGAGTTCAATAACTATGTCGGCGCCGAGCCTTGCCGCAATTTCCGCTCGTTGGTATTTGTCGAGGATGGCCGCTTCGCCGCGTTGAGTGAAACTGCCGCTCATAATGCACGCTACCGTATCCGCGCCTGTTTCCTCTCGCGCAATTTGGAGATGGCGTAGATGCCCGTTTGTGAACGGATTGTATTCGCAAATTATGGCAACCGTTTTCATATTTATAATTCGACCTCCGCTTTTTTTCGATTAATACTTGCATTCCGTCACGGATTGAGTATAATTAAATCGGTGATTATTTAATATTATAACACCTAATTTTAATAAAGTAAATCACGGAGGTTAGCGGTGTCTGAATTAATGGAAAAAGTTTACGCCGGAGCAAGCAAGCTTAATAGGCGCATAGTGCTTGCCGAGGGCGAAGAGCAGCGTATTATCGACGCGGCAAAAATTATTGCCGAAAGAAAAATCGCGCGTATAATTTTGATAGGGAACGAAGAAGTAATAGCTTCAAAGGGCGGAAAGATAGAAGGTGTCGAAATCGTCAATCCCGCTACGAGCGAAAAGACGGCTGAATATATCAAGCTGCTTTACGAATTGCGCAAGGCAAAAGGCATGACGGAGGAGCAAGCGGAAAAACTGGTCAAAAACAGCGTTCTATATTTCGGCGCACTCATGGTCAAAAACGGCGACGCGGACGGTATGGTCGGCGGATCGGTCAATTCCACGGGCGACGTACTTCGTCCCGCATTGCAAATCATAAAGACGAAGGCGGGAGTCAATACCGTTTCCAGTTGCTTTATAATGAGTATGCCTTCCGATTCCGTCGGATATAAATACGGCGACAACGGCGTTTTGGTGTTCGGCGATTGCGCGGTCAATCCCTGTCCTACCGCTGAACAGCTTGCCGATATTGCGATAGCCAGTGCGGACAGCGCGGTTAAAATAGCTGGCATAAAAGATCCCAAAGTCGCGTTGCTAAGCTTTTCCACAAAAGGAAGCGCGAAACATGAATTGGTCGATAAAGTAGCTATAGCTACAAAAATAGTCAAAGAAAAAGCGCCTCAACTAAATTGTGACGGTGAGTTGCAAGCGGATGCGGCGTTGGTTAGTAGCGTAGGCAACTTAAAAGCACCTGGAAGCCAAGTAGCAGGGCAGGCGAACGTACTTATTTTCCCCGATTTACAGGCGGGAAATATCGGCTATAAACTCGTTCAAAGACTCGCGGGCGCGGAAGCGGTCGGTCCTATTTGTCAGGGATTTGCCCGTCCGGTAAACGATCTCAGCAGAGGCTGTTCCCCCGAAGACGTAGTCGGCGTAGTCGCAGTCACGGCATTGCAAAGCCTGTAACGGCGGCGTCTTTTGTTAAAGATATTATATAAGGAGAATAGAAGATGAAAGTTCTTGTTATAAACGCGGGGAGTTCTTCCCTTAAATATCAGGTAATCGATATGACTACCGAAACCAAGCTTTGCGGCGGCAATGCCGAAAGCATTACGCTTTCCAACGGACATTTCGAACACAAAGTAAGTGAGAGCGGAAAAAAATACGAAGTGTTTCGTGAGATAAAAAATCACGCCGAGGCTTTGGAACTCGTTTTAAATGCGATAACCGATCCCGAACACGGCGTAGTCAAATCGCTCAGCGAGATCAGCGCGGTAGGGCACCGTATGCTTCACGCAGGCATGGATTTTAACGACAGCGTGCTTATCGACGACCAAGTAATGGCAATATGCGAAAAGAATAAGGTCTTGGGACCGCTTCATATGCCCGTTGCAATCGATTGCGTAAAGGCGTGCCAAAAACTCATGCCGGAAACGCCGATGGTTGCGGTGTTCGACACGACGTTCCATAGCACGATGCCGCAGTACGCGTATATGTACGCTGTTCCTTACGAGGACTATACGGATAGAAAAATCAGGAAATACGGCTTCCATGGCACGAGTCATAGATACGTAAGCGCAAAAGCCGTAGAGTATCTCGGCAAAGAGCATTCGAAGATAATAACCTGCCACTTGGGAAACGGCAGTTCGCTTTCGGCGGTCAAGGACGGCAAGTGCATTGATACGACAATGGGACTTACCCCGCTTGCAGGCGTCGTTATGGGCACTAGATCCGGCGATATCGACGCCGCCGTCGTGGAGTATATGGCGCAAAGCAGAGGAATATCCCTTGCCGAGGCCATGGAAATTTTGAATAAAAAAAGCGGCTTGAAGGGAATAGCCGGTGAAAGCGACTTTCGTAAAATTACCGATCTCGTCAACAAGGGTGACGAGAGGGCAAAGCTTGCAGTCGATATGTTCGGTTACAGTATAAGAAAATATATCGGCGCATTTTACGCCGCGCTCGGCGGGCTCGATTGCATAGTCTTAACGGGCGGTATAGGCGAAAACAGCGACTTGGGTCGTGCAGCGGCGATGAGCGGTCTGGAATGCTTCGGCGTAGAATTCGACTTCGAGAAAAATAACGGACTCGGACATTGCGACGGTATTGTGGAAATCAGCAAGCCGACTGGTAAGGTTAAAGTTCTTATTATTCCTACCAACGAGGAGTTGGTTATCGCAAGGGACGCGGTAAGGTTGGGAAATAAGAAATAATTTCGAAAACAAAACCTATAAAAAACAAAAGAGTCGTAATCAGTTGACAAACCGCGCGTTAATAAGTATACTTAACAAGCAAGTCAATTTAACTTAGGGAGGTGCGAGATGGCAGTACCAAAGGGAAAACAATCCAAACGCAGAACGAATACGCGTTTCGCCAACTGGAAGTTGGCACCGATGAATTTAGTAGAGTGCCCGCAGTGTCACGAATTAAAGACGAGCCACACTGTGTGCAATCATTGCGGATACTATAACGGTAAACCCGTAGTGGTAGTTAAAGAGAACAAAGATTAATTTGTTCGTTCTGAATTTTTAAATTCAAAAGCAGTAGAGGAAGTTATTTCCTCTATTTCTTGTATAAAAAACGGAGGTAAACATGAAAATAGTCATCGACGTTTTCGGCGGTGATAATTCTCCGCAGGAGATACTAAAAGGTGCAGCGGCGGCACTGAAAAAAACCGATGGCTTTACGCTCGTTATGGTCGGGAAAAGAGACGTTATCGAAGAGTATGTAACGTCCGAAAATCTCGACAGGTCGCGTATAGAAGTAGTTGACGCAAAAGACGTCATAACCAACGACGACAGCCCGACCGAGGCGGTTCGCACTATGACTGAATCCAGTCTTGTCAAGTCGCTTTTTTATTTAAATGATAACGACGACGCAAAAGGCTTCGTTTCGGCAGGGAGTACGGGCGCGGTGCTTACGGGCGCGGTTTTGCATTTGAAGAGAATACGAGGTATCAATCGTCCCGCATTAGCTCCCGTTTTGCCGACAGTTACGGATAAAAGCGTTTTACTGATAGACTGCGGTGCAAACGTTGAGCCAAAACCTGTAAATTTGGTGCAGTTTGCGAAAATGGGCAGCGCGTACGTTAAAAGCGTATTCAAAATCGACAGCCCCAAGGTGGGTTTGCTAAGCAACGGCACGGAAGATAAAAAGGGCAGCCCGTTAAATAAAGAGACCTTCCCGCTTCTCAAAGAGTGCGGCGTCAATTTCGTTGGAAACATGGAAGCGAGAGAAATTCTCAGCGGTGACTACGACGTAGTAGTAAGCGACGGATATTCGGGCAATATAGCGTTAAAGGGGTGCGAGGGCACGGCTTTGAGTATGTTCAGCCTTATAAAAAGCGGAATATACGCGGGCGGTTTGCGCGCAAAACTCGGATATTTATTGTTAAAGCCAGTATTTAAGGAAATCAAGCATAAAATGGACTACAACGACAACGGCGGTGCTGTGCTCCTCGGACTGGAAAAAATAGTGGTTAAAAGTCACGGAAGCTCGAAAGCCAAAGCGATATGCAATTCGATTTTACAAGTGAAACAGCTTATTGACAGCGACGTAGTCGGTAGCATAAAAGAGGAACTGGGTGGACAAAATCGAGCTTAGTGAAATCGAAAAGAAACTTGGATACGCCTTCAAGAACAAGGAATTGCTTTTGAGGGCGTTTACTCATTCGTCTTATACCAACGAGAATCGCAACGCCGAGAGTTACGAGAGGTTGGAATTTTTGGGTGACGCAGCGATAGGATTTGCCGTCGGGCTTTATTTATATGAAACTTTCCCCAATTATCCGGAAGGACAGCTTACAAAAATGCGTGCGGGGACAGTAGACAGAGAGACGGTAGCTTCGGTTATCGACGAACTGGACGTCATCAAATTCGTTAGGGTCGGCAAGGGTGACGCGGCGCATAACGTCGTAAATTCCGTTAAAGCAAAATGCGATCTATTCGAGGCGATTATCGGCGCGGTAATCATCGATAACAACGGAAATATAGAAAGAGCAAGCAAACTTGCTTTGCGGTTTTTGAAACCCAAAATTCATTGCGTGCAAGACGATTATAAGTCGAAATTTTTGGAATATTGCGCAAAACACAATCTAAAATACGAATTTAAGCATACAAAACGGCAAAATAGCGAAGAAGTCGAAATTTTTGTAACGGAAGTTTTAATTAATGGCGAGATTAAGGCAGTCGGTACAGGCAGTACCAAGAAAAATGCCGAAAAAGCCGCTTGCCACAATTACTTTTCAAAATAATTTTATATCAAATGGAATAAAACGCTTGACAGCGGATACAATAGTGTTATAATTATTTTAGCAG
>CAYVEU010000103.1:0-8069 GCA_964450015.1 uncultured Christensenella sp.
TAGGGCATATTACGGACACCCACTATTATCCGTTCCGTCTTTGCTACACGGACGGGGTCGTTCCCGCAGATACGGAGAGCGAGGATTATTTCTACAACTGGATTATGGACAAGAGCACCAAAATGTGGTTGGAAGGGGAAATGATTTTTGACGAGGGTATGGCAAAATTTGCTAAAAACTCGCCCGATTACATAGTTTTAAGCGGTGACGTGGCGCAGGACGGCGAGCTTGTCGGTCACATCGACGTCGCAAACAAACTCCGCAAATTGCAAAATTACGTAAGAGCGAACGGCAAGCCCGGTTTCCAAATTTTCGTGGTAATGGGCAATCACGACTTGTATAACCCCGAAACGTATCGTTTCGACAACGAGACGGGTACGAGAACGACTTTCTATTATACGACGAGAATAGAGGCAGTTCAGATTTACGCAGGTTTGGGGTATCCGAACATGACGGAAGAGGAAGCGAACGCGTTTTACGGACCTCTCTACAATGACGGCACTTTGCCCGACGGCTACAAGTACGTCAGAAGTAACCTTTCAACCGAATTTAAATATATTTGGCAATTTGTAAAAGCTAACGGCGGAGAAACCGAGGTGTTCGAACCTACCGCCGACGACGACGAAATAACCTTTGCGAAGCTTCTTGAAGCGGACAAGGTAAATATTTTGGACAATGACGGCAATTTGGGCGCTTTGTGCTATTCCAAAAACGAACTGGATAACGGTATATCCGATATTAACGTCGGCGAAATGACCTTCGTTGCGGCGAGAAAAGACGGATTTTTCACGGTTTTGGGAATTGACGTAATAATGTCCAACGCTATCGGCGGACACATCTTGGGCGGTGAATTCACCCTGGATACGCAAAGCTGGTTATCCGACAACGCGGACTTTGCGCGTACGCACGGAGCGGAAACTTTAATGGTCGCCATCGCGCACCACTCTTTTATACCTCACTGGGATATGGAAGAGGAAATTACCACCGGGTTTATTATGTATAATTGGCAGGAAGGAAGCGATTTCCTTGCCGATTACGGCGTTAGATACGTCTATACCGGACATCAACACGCAAACGACACCGTGTCGAAAGTGTCCTTTAACGGAAACCAACTTATCGATATGGAATCCGCTGCGCATATAAGCGTAGGCAGCCAAGTAAAAATTACGAAGATAATTGCCGGTCACGTAGGTCAAGTTTATGCCGAGAAAGCGTATCTCAGAGCGTATGAGAACGAAGAAATTAAGTTTGACTCCACGAAAGAGGCGGGCGAATACGGACGTAACGAAACCGTCAAAAAGCTTTGCGACAGAGTTTATAAAAACGACAAATTCGGCTACGTTGCAAGAAATAAGATAAATGAATTTATCGACCTCGAAAACGTAAGGGTCACGAACTATTCCCGCTACGCGCAACGCAGAGTTTACGATAACATCGTCGTAAACTATATGAACAAGTTCTTGCAAAAGAGCATAGTCAACAAATTAGGCGACCTTCTCGACAACCTTGCTGATGTTCCGATGATCGGGAACTTAGTCTACTTCGACAAGGATATAATTCAACTGGCAAACAACCTTATTGCCGCGGTAAACGAGCAAATGCTTGCGGATTACACCTACGGCGGCGACACCGAGCGTTTGAAGGCGGACGATATGAAGATATTCGCGTATCTCGAAGAGCTCGTGTTCGACGTGGCGTACGGCGAAGTTGCGGAAGGCGTCAACGTGTTCACCGTATTTATGGACGCCTATATGCGTCATTGCATAGGCACCAATTACGTAGACGTAGAATCCATGCCGGAAAACTACCGCGCGGTTTTGGACAAGGTAATCAGCGGCGAGTTCGTAGATACCCTGTTTAGTAAGCTGTTGAGCAACGAAAAGGGACTTATGCGCCTTATAAACTTCTTGTCTTCGACGACTATCGATTTGAGCAAAGACGTTTCGTCCGATTTCCAGCGTGCGTTGAGCGGCGTGCTGGGATTGTTGGGATGCGAAGACTTCTCCTTGCAAACCTTTAACCTCGGCGATTTACTCAAACAGTTGGGTAGCTTAGAGTTGATTTCGGGACTTGTCAACGGTTTGGGCGTTCAAATCGACCTCGTAAACATGACTTTGCCCGAGATAGTCGACGACATCGTTTCCAAATACCTTACCGACAACTTCAAGCAAGGCTTGGGAGAATACGCGTATAACATCGTTACCGCGTTCGGCGCTGACGGCGGACATATCGACGTTATAACGACCGACGGCAGGCTGTTGACAGTCGTAGGCAGAGAAAGCGACTATACCTTTAAAAACACTCAAAAATCGGAAATAGTTACCGTTGCAAACGGCAAACTTCCGAGCATGCTCACCAACAATTTCGGCTCCGACCCCGCGACTACCCGTAACTTTACTTGGTTTACCGACCGCAGAGTAACGGACGGCGCTATCGAGTTCACGACCGATACGGTAAATCATTCGAACGTTCAAAAAGACGCGGCGAAAACCGAAGTTTACGGCACGACCAAGCCCCTTATCGACTTGGGAATTTGGTGCCAGTCTGGTTATACCGAACTCAGCCGTCACACCGTTAGCATAAAGAACCTCTCAAAAGGCACGACCTACGCATACCGCGTGGGCAGCCCCGCCAACGGTTATTGGAGCGATTGGTACACGTTCACGACCGGCACGGACGACGGCTCGTTCGAAGCTTTGATAGCTTCCGATTTGCAGGCGAGCACGCAAAGTTCTTATCAAAGAATAGACAAGATATACAGGGACGTTATAAGCAACTGCTTTACCAACGGCGTAAACTTTATGCTCAACCCCGGCGACGTAGTCGACAACGGACGCAACCTTTCGCAGTATCAATGGTTGTACAATTCGTCTCCCGATATTTATGCGTCTTACGCTATGGTAGTAGCGGCAGGCAACCACGACAATAAGTAGTTCGATATTAGCAAAGCGAGCAATTCCGCAGCGTACGGCGGCGTGACCGAGGGCGCGATAGGAACGCAGGAGAACAACCCCAACTACAATTATTTGTGGTCGCATTACAATTACGTACTCACCGACGCGCAAAAGCAAGAGGGCGGCTTCTACTATTCGTTCGACTATTCGCAAGTACACTTCACGGTATTGAACACCAACGACGTGGAGACGGTCATCGTCAACAAAGAGAAAGTTACCAGACTCGGTCAAGCGCAGTACGACTGGCTGAAAGACGATTTGAAAAACAGCGACAAGACTTACAAAGTCGTGCTTATGCACAAGAGTCTTTACAGCGAGGGCAGTCACTCCTACGACTACGACGTAGTAGGTATGCGCGCGCAGCTTACCCCTGTTTTTGCGGACAACGGCGTAAGCCTCGTTATCGCGGGTCACGACCACGTCTACAACGAGACCTTCTATTTGGATAGGGACGGCAATAAAATCGAAACCAATGCAAACGGCAAAAACGAGATAGCCGTCGGCAACGGCACGCTCTACGTGACTATGGGTACGATGGGCGAGAAATTCTACAATTGGGTCGAAAACGAACAAATTCTCACCAACGTCGGAACCGATTTGCATACCAAAGACAGCCACCTGAGCGACCCGACTTTCGGCAAACTCGTCTTTGACGGCAAGAAACTCTATTATTACGGCTATCAATATTTGAGAGACAACAGTGAGATAAAGAGCATTGCGAAAGGAAAAGACGGATTGAGCGCGGGAGCCATTGCGGGCATAGTGATTGCTTGCGTAGCGGTAGTTGCGGGCGCAGTCGTTGCGGTAATACTTATCCTCAAACGCAAAAAGAATACTCCCGTAAAAGCGACTGAAGCGTCGGTAGATACCTTTAACGAAGAACCGAAAACCGAAGTGGCGCAGGCGGAATCTACGACCGAGGCGGAACCCGAGGTTGCGGAGAAAGAAGCGGACGAGAACGAAAAAAACGAAGAATAAGTTATCGTTAAAATTTAATAAAAAACGGCTGTTTTAGCGAACAGTCGTTTTTTTATTGTAAATTTAAGCTTATAATGGTAAAATAAATCGTATGAAGAAAAAAATTTTTGCGCTTGCTATGATTTTTGCAGTGTTCGTCACCTTGCTTACGGCTTGCAAGGATAAAAACGGCAACGCGTATTTTAACGATTTTACGTCCACCGCGCCGTTTGCGAAAGCGGACGAACTGATAAAGCTGTCCGCGGATACCTCAGTGTTCGAATACGACGTGAGAAGCGGAGTTTTTATCACGCAAAGAGCGGTTTTAAATTCTTACGACGAGTCGCAATATTTGTATCTTTACGGGATTTGTTCGACGGAGCAAGAGTATTTTCAACCGCAATTCACCGAAGTATTGAAGATTAACGGCGACTACGCGATAGTTACCCGACCGGCGGCGGGCTCGGATGAAGACGGCAACGCCGAATTGAAGCAAAAACTTGGCGTAGTGAAATTTCGCGGTGAGAACGCCGGAACTTATTTGACGGATTTCGACGTCGATTACAGCGCAAACTACACGCAACTTGCGTTCGTCGGCGACTATATCGTTGCGGCGGGCGAGCTCCCGAAACTCGACAGCGATACGCGCTTTTCGGTATTCTACGAGTATAGGCGCGGCAGGCTGTTGGAAAAATTCCGCGTAAGGTGCGGGACGGAATTCGAATTTGCCGTATACGACGATTATTTGGTGGCGACGGGAAAAAACCGCGCTTATTTTTATAACGTTCACGATATTTTGAGCAACGGATACCTTTATTTAGACGAACAAGCCAATTATATAGCTTACCCCGAGGACTCCGAGAACGAGTACAAACAACTTGTGACGGTCAATATTTTTTATCTCGGCAACGGTTGGTTTACGCGCACGGCGAGAATGGAGAGCGAGTCGATTTTTCAAGGATATAATATGACTTACGAGAAAACCGACGCGTCGTCGGGCGAGGTCAAGAGAGTTTACGCCAATATGCGTTGTACCTTATACGACGCAAAATCGCACGCGGTCAACGACGGCGAAGGCTGGCTGTTTGTCGAACACGTCGCCAATAAATACACGGCGGATTATTATGCGGAGTACGCTTCGTTTCTTAACAATATCGCAACTTTCGACGAGGAAACGGGGCGGTACGAGTATTCATTGCCGTATATGGATATAAGTAAAATCATAAAAGACGGTTACAGTATAGTTTATTATCACTATTTGCCGTACGCAGATCAGGACAATTATCAAAGCGAAATAACTTTTTGCATAATGAACGATAAGGGCAACGTAATCAATTTGAAAGATATGCTGATGCCGACCGTTTTCGTCGACGGCGTGGGTGTGGAATCGTCAGACCCCGTGTTCGACGGATACTACGGCGGAGTGTTTTGTTACGATAAAGGGCTGAATAAAACCGAACTTTTGGCGCAGGAAAGCGGAAAGAACGCCTATTTGACGTATGCGTACCGCGAACGGGGATTGGTGGCGGCGCAGGTAAATTACGCGGATATATCCTTAAAATACGGCGCGGTTGCTTCCGACGGGCGGATAATTTTGCCGTTCGTTTACGACGAACTCAGTTCGTTTTACGGAGGGTATGCGATAGGAAGCAAATCAAACGGCGGCAAAGTTGCGACGTACAGAATTGCTTCCGACGGAACGGAAGAAGCTTTGACCGACGTAGTAAACGTCCGTCAGGGCGTGTACGTTTACGAATACAGGAACAAGCTGGGACTGAAAAATTATGCGGGGGACGTCATTATGGACGCCGTGTACGACGAACTGGACGTCTTTGAAATATTCCTTACCGACGGTATCTATCAAAAGGATTACGTCGTGGCGACGAAAGACGGAATAACCGCAATATATAGCTTGAATTGACGGTGAAAAATGTACGAAACGAGAGTAGGCGGAAGAGAATTTACAGTCGAAGCGGGAGAACTTATCAGGCGGGGCGAACTCGTCGCTTTCCCGACTGAAACGGTTTACGGACTGGGCGGGAACGCTTTAAACGAGAGCGCGATAGAAAAAATTTACGTAGCCAAAAACCGACCGAAAGACAATCCGTTTATCGTTCACGTCACGAGCATAGAGGAAGCCGACGAAGTTGCGTTTGTGACCAAAGAGGCGGAAAAGGTATTTTCCGTCTTTGCGCCCGGACCGATAACGGTAGTATTGAAAAAACGCGACTGTATCCCGTATGCCGCAACCGCCGGACTGGATACCGTTGGGGTGCGTATTCCGTCGCATCCTATTTGCAGAGAATTTTTAAAGGAATGCAGAGTTCCCGTCGCCGCGCCGAGCGCGAATTTGTCGAAAAGAGTAAGCCCTACTTTGGCAAAGCACGTTTTCGAGGACATGAACGGGCGGATACCGCTTATTTTGGACGGCGGCAACAGCGAAGTAGGTATCGAAAGCACCGTTTTGAGTTTGACAACCGACGTGCCTACGGTTTTGCGCCCCGGTATAATAACCGTCGAGAAACTGTCGGAAGTATTCAAAGAAGTAAGAACCCACACGGGAGAAATTAAAATCGCGCCGTCCCCCGGAATGAAATATACGCATTACTGTCCGACTGTACCGTGTTATATGTTCGAAGAAGTTTCCAATGCAAACAATTTTTACGACGCGCAGGCAAAAAAAGGCTTGAAAACGGTTATCCTTTCCAAAACCGAACCCGCGGCGTTTGGGGATAGAGCCGTTTTGCAAATGGGCGAAAACGGAACGGAAATTGCGAGGAACGTTTTCGGTATGCTCAGGGAATGTGAAAAGAAATACGACTTTATCCTTATAGAAAAGCTTGCCGACTGCGGCGAAGAAGGGGCGGTAATGAACCGTTTAACCAAAAGCACAGGCGGAAAGTGTATTTAAAAAGTTATATTTGCCTGACGGCAAGTTATATTTCGCCTATGGCGAAGTTATATTCGGCTAGCGCTGCCTACGGCAGAGTTAAGGATAAACTAAAAGGATAGATTGAGTTTTATCGGTCTATCCTTATTTTTTCTTAAATTATCCATAACTTTTAGCCGTTAGGCTAAAAATATAACTGCAAGCTTGCTTGCAAATAAACTTGCTTGCAACGCAAGCAATATAACTTTGCGCAAGCAAAATATCACTCAAATAAAATAACTGCGTGCAAGCAATATAACTTTCTGCAAGGGAAATTTCATTGTTTTTCGTTGAATTTTTCTACAACCTAAGGGCTTGCTAAAAAATACTTTATATGGTATAATACTAAAATAAAATAAACTAGGCTTAGGAGGCATTATGGTAATTGCGTTAGGGTGCGACCACGGCGGTTTTATTTTGAAGGAAGCCTGCATTAAAGCTGCGGAAGAATTAGGTGCGAAGGTCCTCGATTTGGGAACGTACGATACGCAATCAGTAGATTATCCGGATTATGCGTTGAAAGTTGCTTTGGCTGTAAAAGGCGGCGAAGCCGACAAGGGAATTTTGCTGTGCGGGACCGGAATAGGCATATCTATTGCCGCAAACAAAGTAAAAGGCATAAGGTGCGCGCATATTACCGATAAATTCTGCGCGCAAATGGCGGCGGAACATAACGACGCCAATATAATTTCCATGGGCGGACGTATAACGAGCGCCGAAGACGCTTACGATATGGTCAAAATTTTCCTTTCGACCGAATTTGCGGGCGGAAGACACGCAAATAGGATACAAAAAATCACCGATATAGAAAATAATTAAGATTAGCGAGTTATCGGCGGTTCAATAGACGTAAAATAAAAATAAATTGATAATAAAGTCGCGTTAAAGTGAAGGAGCGAAAATGATACAGGATACCGTAAAAGCCGTAATAGAAGCGGAAAAGCAAGCCGCCGAAATTACGAAAGCCGCCTCGGAAGAGGGGAAAATTATCGTTGCAAACGCCGAAAAAGAGGCGGAAAAGTTGCGTATATCTACCGTAAACGAGGTCAAAGAGGAACGGAAGAAAGTCGTTGCTTCCGCGGAAGAAGAGGGCGAGAAGGAATACGAGAAAATTATTTTGGCGGGCAAAGCGCAAGCCGCCAAACTCAGCGAGGGCGTAAAGTTAGACAAAGCGATAGAGTTTATTAAGGAGAAGATTTCCGTTTATGGCAATCGTTAGCATGAAAAAA
>CAYVEU010000104.1:0-7995 GCA_964450015.1 uncultured Christensenella sp.
CTTGGAGCAAGAAAATTTATCTGACGCTCGGGTACGAAGCGGACGATAACATAGGACGCATGAGCAAGCGTCTCGTCGAGAGGTTCGGAAACCTTTCGGGGTATGCGCAACAGTATCTGTATTATTATTTCAGAGAAAATAAGCTCAGCTAAAATTATTAAGTTTATTAACGGAATGGAGGAATAAAATGAACAAGCCTAAGATTGCATTGCTAATCGACCTTGCAAGCTTGAGAATTTCTTGCGACGGTTACAAGAAGCTCGCCGCGGAAATCGAGCAAAAGTACGACATCGTCAGCGTAAAATTTTACAGCTACGTAGCCAAGCGCAACCGTGACTTCAACGAGTACATTGCCGCAAAGGGTTACGACGCAGTTACGCCGATCGCGTCGCGTAGAAGAAATAAGCTGGATACTCGTCAGGTTATCGACGGTACCATTATCGGTATCAATTCTACCGTAGACGCCGTTGGCTTTGCGGTAGGCGACGGAGATATTTTGCCGATAGTCAGCTTCTTGAAGAACAAGGGCAAGGCCGTTGTGGAAATCAACATCGAGGAGTCTATCTATACCGAAAACTTCACCGAGTTTATCAAGGTTGATCTTTCTTGGTTGCGTGAAGGCTATGCGGCGCCCACTATCAAGCGTCCCAAGAAAGAGCCCAAAAAGGTTGCTGCGACTCCCGCGCCCGCTCCGGCGAGAACCGAATCCAAATACGTCAGCGACGTCAAGAAGGTTCTCAGCGGCGAAAGCATTTTGGCAAGATACAAGAAGTAATTTGTTTTTCAGTAAAATCAAGCCGACTTTTCGGTCGGCTTTTTTGCGTATAATTTTTTAGTATAAAAGCGTTTATTTTTTAAATATTTTTCAACGCAAACATCAAAAACGTTATCGACTATGACAGCCGTTGCAAGCGAAAAAAATATTTGTATAACAAAGAGTAAAAAAATAGTAAATGCCCTTGCAATTAAAACGGAGTAATTATATAATATTCTTAGATAAAAGTAATTGGAAAAATTGCCTATACGAGAGAGGCAAGGAATAAGCGTAAGGAGGATCGGTGAACTATGGAAAAGATTGCTATTATCGATATAGGGTCTAACACTGCGCGTATCGTAATCGTTGATATTCGCGAGGGCGGATACTTTTCCGTCATTGACGAGCTCAAAGAAAACGTCAGGTTGGCAAAAGGTATGGAGACGGACGGATTTTTACGTCCGGTTCGTATACAGCAAATGGTAAAGACGTTAAAGACGTTCAAAAATCTCTATGAAAGTCACAACGTTACGCGGGTGTTTGCATACGGCACAGCGGCGGTAAGACGTGCGAGAAATCAAAGAAGCTTCGTTGAAGAGGTTTTATCCAATTGTGGGATAAAATTGTCGATTTTATCTCAGGAAGAGGAAGCGAGTTTGGTTTATACCGGCGTAATAAACAGTATGGACGTGCCCAAAGGGCTTATCGTGGATATAGGCGGCGCGAGCGTGAAGCTTATTTATTACAACAGACGCGTTATGCTCGCTCAGGATACGTTGCCGTTCGGCGCGGTCACTTTGACGGAAAAATTCGCCGACGCGACGACCGATACGGTAGAGCGTGCAAAACTTATCGAGGAATACGTTGTAGAGCACCTCAAAAAGTTGGATTGGTATTCATCCATCGATCCGGAAGTGCAGCTTATAGGCGTCGGCGGTTCTATAAGGAATTTGGGCAAAATAAGTCGCCGTTTTCGTCATTATCCTTTGGATATGGCGCACAATTACCATATAGGTTTTGACGAGTTTAATACTATTTACAATTCCATCAAAGCGGTGGATATGGGCAAATCGACGAGAATAAAGGGATTGAGCAGCGCGAGAGCGGATATTTTACCTGCGGCGCTCAGTTGTTTAAAGGCGATAGAAAGCACCAGCTCGTTTAACGAACTCATCATTTCGGGCGCGGGACTGCGCGAGGGCGCAATGTTCCGTTACGCCGTTCCGTCGACGTTGGAAAGACCGATAGGCGACGTTTTGGGACACAGTATCTACACGCTTTTGTCACAGTTTAATATGAACGTGGCGCATGCGGAGCACGTTTTCGACATCTCGTTGCAGCTTTACAGACAGTTGAAAGTTTTACATAGATTGCCGAGAAGTTACGTTAAAGTTTTGCGTACGGCGGCGGAGTTGCATGATATCGGCAGTAGCTTTAAGTTCTACGACCACCACAAACATTCTTTCTACTTTATACTCAACAGCAATTTGTACGGTATACAGCAAAAAGATCTCGTCATGGCGGCGTTGGTAGCGGGACTTCACAGCAACCAATCGCTTGACGGCGTGGAAATACAGCAGTACTTGAATTTACTTACCGAAGAGGATATCGACGCGGTGAGAAAACTCGGAGTCATCGTCAGAATCGCGGAGTGCTTCGATCGCAGTATGGGCGGTGTTATTACGGCTTTGACGTGCGACGTTTTGGGCGACAGCGTTATACTGAAAACCGAGTCCGTATCCGATTGCACTTTGGAGATCAAGGACGCGTTAAACGCAACGGGTGATTTTAAGCGCGCGTTTAAGAAGAATTTGGAAATTCTTTAAATATGGCTAAGATAATATTAGCTTCTACGTCTCCTCGCCGAAAGGAAATTTTAGGCGCGATTTGTCCTAATTTCGAAGTCGTGGCTCCGAATGCCGAGGAAATAAACGACGGAGAGCCTGCGGAAGTCGCGTTAATCAACGCCGTTTTAAAAGGGCGGAGCGTAAAGACTGATTGCGACTTGCTGATTGCTTGCGACACTCTCGTCACATTAGACGGAGTTATTTACGGCAAACCGCATACCGAGGAAAACGCCGCGGCGATGCTGAAAACTCTTCAAGGCAAAACGCATACCGTTATCGGCGGCGTATATTTACGGGTCAAGGGGATAGAATACGCGTATACGGTCGAATCTCGCGTTAAAATTAAAAAGTTGGATGAATCAGAAATAATAAGTTACGTCAAAAGCCGTCAGCCTTTGGACAAGGCGGGCGCGTACGGAATACAGGACGGCGCGGTTACCGAGGGGTTTGAGGGCGACTATAACAACATTGTCGGCTTGCCGACAGACAGGATAAAAACCGTTATAAGGGATTTGGATAAATGAGAAAAAACAGAATAATATTCGATTTCGGGTCTACCTATTTTACGATATATTCGGAAGGACGGTTGCTTTTAAGAAAGCCGACCGCAATAGTTTTGAAAAAGAGTCTTCAACCGCAAATCGTTGCCACCGGCGCGGAGGCACTAAAACGCAAGGACGCGGTAAATTCCGACGAATTGTATCTGCGTCCCGTTAAAAAAGGCGCCGTTGCACACCGAGAGGGGTGTATTTTGTTGATTAAAAGTTACCTTGCGGAAGCCGTGGGCCGTTTCAAACTGCCCAAGCTTTGCGTATTGGTAGGGTGCGGTTTGCAGTCGGAACAGCGTATCGAAATAGAGAAGGTATTCGTCGACGCCGGATACTCCGATATAATCCTCATGGAAAGCTTGTTGGGGCTTGTTTTGCCGGCAAAGGAAAGAGGCTTGAAAGCCGGGCTGATAATAGGCGGCGAAACCACCGACTTCGGAGTTTTCGACGACGGGAAATTGATTTTAGGGTACACCTTAGAACTTGGTTCGGGCACCGTAAACGAAAGAATTAAGACCTACGTCCGTGACAGGTACAAGTTGAACGTTTCCGACGGAGGAGCGGAAGATTTAAAGCTGAAAGCGGCGTCGTTGTACCCCGACGATATGTCGATGGCGAGTATTGCCGGCAAGGACGCAATAACCGGCAAGCAAAAAAAACTCATGATAAAGAGCGATGAGATCTACAAAGAAACGACGTTCGTTTACAGTAGAATAATCAATATGATAGCGGCGGCTTTGGAAGCCACTCCGATAGGCATTGCGCAGGACGTGGTGACGGACGGGATACTCGTTGCGGGCTACGGCAGTTTCATGGAAGGGTTCGTCACTTATGCGACGAATAAATTGGAAGAAACGCCGATAATTTTGGCGGAACTTACCGACCGTATGCCGTTTTCGGGAGCGGAAACGCTCATTAACGACTCCGCGTTCGAAAGGGAATATCTCGGCGTAAGCTATGATGAAAGGAAACCTTTCTTTAAGCGCAATTAGGTTTTGCGGACGAAGCTTTGACAAAATACGCACTTATTACAAAAAAGTAAGATAATTTTAACTTTTATAACTTGATATAATCTTTTAATAATGGTATACTGAATTATCTGATTATAATTTTGCCGTGACGGCACGTCGGGCAACGACATTCGGAGGGTTAAATGAACGAAAATATTCAAGAGAGAAACGAATTTACTTTCAAAAATTTCTTCGACTTGATTAAGCGCAGCGGAAAGCGGATAGTTATTTATGCCGCAATTGCGGCGATAATAGGGCTGTGTATTGCGGCGATTATCGCAGTTTCAACTATGGGCAAAGAGGAATATAGGGGCGTGTTCGAATATGCGCACAGCGGCATTGCGGACGGCGAAGACCCCAACGGCGCGGCAATCGATTATAACAGAGCGAAATCTCCGTTGATAGTGAACGACGCATTGACTAATATGGGGTATTCCGAAGCCGACATTGCAAAACTCGCGCCGATAGTCGAAGGGCGGTTGACTGTAGAACCTTATATATCCGATGAAATTGCCGCGCAACTGACGGCAAATCCTGCTTTTACTTATCATCCGACGCGTTATTCTATCGTATTAAATCCCACTAAGTCTTTGGGGATGAGCGACGCGCAGTACAGAGATTTGGTAAACGAGATAATGAAATCTTACGTCAAATATTTCAAAGAATACTACGGTTACTTCATTAAGCCCGTAGCTATTTCGAGTGACAACAGGGTCGCGATAGCAACCGACTACTACGACGTTATTTTCAGTTACAACGTCGAGATAGAAGCTATGAAAACGGCAGTTGCCGCGCTTCCCGATTCTTACGTCGGGATAGCCAATAAACTTTACGAACAAGTCAACGTGCTTGCGTCTAACGTTGCCGATTTGGAAGCGTACATTTTAAGACACAACGTCCAAAAGGAGAACGTTTCTTACACGCTTGCCGATACGTTGACCGCTAAAATAAACGAGTGCAGAATAAACGCCGCGGCTTACGCCAGCCAGTCCGAGGGATTGACTGCGGCAATCGAAAAATATCAAAAGATGTTTGATTCCGTAGTGGTCGGCGGCGACGGCAAAATTACGATTACGAGCGCCAACGTGACCGAGTACAACAACCTTATCGCCGAGAACAAAACGGCTATCAAGCTTAGGGCGGTTTGCGAGGCAAAGGAAGCTACGTATCTGGCGAAAAAAGAAATGCTGGGAAGCGGCGTTTGCACGGAAAACGACCGAAAGTACGTCGAGAGCAAGTTTGCGGCTTTACAATCGGCTTTTGACGGCGTAGTCGATAATCTCAATACCGAGTTGGAAAATTATTCCAATCAACAAGTTTTACGCGGCGGAGTCAAGATCGTCAACAACGGATACAAAAACCGTCGTGTCAGTTACCGATTGAGCGTCGTTGTATTCGTCGTTTGCGTGGTACTGGGCGTGCTTATCGCGGTTGCGGTTACTGCGGTAAAGAAGAAGAAAGATGAGGCAAATTCGACGTCGGAAGCGGTCGAGCCCGTGAAAAGCGTTGCCGAAGAAACTGTAGAACAATAGTCGCGGCAATTAAATTCGATAAACCGATAAAAGGCTGTTTCGTTTACACGGACAGCCTTATATAAATTAAAGTATAACTTACCGTACTTATAATATAGTAGATTAAGGCGAAAATCAGAGGTCGTTTCGGAGAAAAACGCGCGTAGCGCCCTCATAAAATACAAGCGTTAGGGCGGACGAAAAAAATTTTTTTAAATTTGTTGAATTTTTTTCGTCAAAACTATTGACCAAACGCAATGTTGATATTATACTATAATATTACAATACCCTATTATTTTTCAGTCGTTGAAAACGGCGCAAAAAAGGAATATGGGATATTCGCGGACGAGCCGTATTCTCGCCCGTAGCGACCGCAAAACAACGGAAGAAATACAGTAAACGCAAACGATGCGAAGGAGCCTATTATGTCACAAAATACGACGCAACAGCAACAGCAATTTGCTCAGCCTGCTACTCAAACGGCGACGGTAATCAAGCCGCAACAGCCGACTTCGAGTTCGCAGCCGCAACCTGTAATTATCGTGCAGCAGCCTGCACCGCAACCCGCGGTTCAGCCGGTAGTATATACTCAACCTGCTGTACAGCCGTATTATTATGCTCAGCCCGCGCCGGCAAGCTATCAGCAGCCCGCACAGCAAAGCTGTCAGCAAAATTCGCAATGTCCTTTGGGGCAGCAGGCAATGATGGGCATGAGTATGTTCAATCCGATGATGATGAGCATGATGTATTATCCGTATATGGCTATGTTCAATCCGATGATGATGAGTATGATGAACCAATATATGCACATGATGCCTATGATGAATCAGAATATGAACGCCAACATGAACAACAACGGGCAACAACCGCAAATAATTATTCAACAACCCACGCCCTCGCCGACGGCGACCGCAAACAGCAACGCCGCGCAATCCGAGCAAGAGGAAAAGAAGCCTGCGGGGAAGAAAGATAATAAGCCCATAAACGTGGAAGTGAGAATAGTCGGATTAGGGGAGAAAGACGCGGTTTTTAATTTGCAACACCCCGGATTTACGAAGAAGACGCGCGCCGCGGCACAAGCTAAGCCCGCGCCGCAGCCTGCGCAGTACCAACCCGCAGCACCTGCACCGCAACCTGCGCAGTACCAACCCGTAGCGCAAGCACCGCAACCTGCGCAATATCAACAACCGGTACCGCAAGCGCCGCAACCTGCACAATATCAACCGGTAGCGCAAGCGCCGCAGCCTGCGCAGTACCAGCCCGTAGCGCAAGCGCCGCAACCTGCGCAATATCAACCGGTAGCGCAAGCGCCGCAACAGTCTGAACCGCAGTATAAGCGTGCGCAACAGCCTGAGTATTTGGCGGACCCGCAATTTTCGGTTCAGTCGTCGTACACGGATCCGGAAGATCCGTCGCCGTATCCGACTTTTACCAATTTTTAATTATTAAGTTAATACGAAAACGGTTGTCGAAAAAGACAACCGTTTTTTTATGAGCTATGCAATTTTTAATTTAATTACCAAAGGTCAATACGACCGCCACTCTTTTTCGGGGTAGAGTCTGTCGTCGTCGGTAATTTGCCTTATTACCTTGCACGGAACGCCTGCGGCGAGAGAGTTGGCCGGAATATCGCGAGTGACTACGCTTCCCGCCCCGATAACGCAATTGTCGCCGATAGTCACTCCGCCGCATACGATAACGCCCGAGGCGAGCCAAACGTTATTGCCGATAGTTATGGGTTTCGCGTATTCCAAGTCGTAAAATCCGTCTTTATATTGCTTTTGTATGCGCTCGTCGGCAATGAGAGGGTGCATTGGCGTAGCTACGGTTACGTTAGGTCCGAACATGACGTCTTTTCCTATCGATATTTTCGCAACGTCTAAAAGCTTGCAGTCGAAATTCATATAAAAGTTGTCGCCGAAAGTGACGTTAAAACCGTATTCAACGTGAATATTCGGTTCGAAAAAGGCGTTTTTTCCGCCGTAGGGGAAGAGTTTTTTAATTATGCGGTTGCGTTTAGGTATGTTCCAAGCACGAGTACGGTTGAATTTATCCGCCAACATCCGCGCCCGCGTTCTTTTGAGAATAATTTTCATATCCACGGGCTTATAAAATTTTCCTGCGCTCATTTTTTCAAGTTCTGTCATGGTTTGCTTTTCTCCTAAAACCATATAAAATCGGTTATCTTACGGCTTTTAAAGCGTCGTACGTCGCGGCGTAAATAACTTTGCCCTGACGGCGAACTTTGTACGTATCGTCGCCTGCGAAAACGTATTTTTCTTTGAATTTATCAAGCGATTTATGACTTTTGTATCCTGAAGATTT
>CAYVEU010000105.1:0-7971 GCA_964450015.1 uncultured Christensenella sp.
ATATGGAATTTGAAGCAGTTGTGACCTCTGTCCAAGAAGTTGCGACCTATGATATAGGAATGGCTGCTCTTACCATATCTCCCGACCGTGCGGAAGTTGTAAACTTCACGGCTCCTTACTTCGATACCACGCAAGTTCTTGTTACCAAGGCGGGCGACGAGACCTTCAAGGATTGCAAGGATACGGATGAAGTAATAGCAAAACTCAAAACTATGACCGGAGTTCAAGCAAAGATAGGCGGACAACGCGGTACGACCGGTAACTTCTATATCGAAGGTAACGAGTCTCTCGAATTCGACGGTTTCGAAAATCTCACGTTTAACGGTTTCGATTCCCCGTCGCAAGCAGTACAAGCTATGCTTGATGGAAACGTAGGATTTGTAATTCTCGATAAGGCTGTTGCAGAAACTGTTGTAAAGGCTCTTAACGCATAAATTTTATCGAGTAAATTATGCAAAAAAAATGGGATATATTTGTACGATCGTTCGTTACAAATGAAGGGTACCGCAATGTAGTGCTGGGGTTGAAAAACACAGCCTACATTGCTGTATTCGGATTTTTAATCGGAATTGTAATCGGGTTCATTATAGCCGCGATTAAAGTTGCAGGGACAAAGAGTAAACCGCTTGGTATTTTGTCAAAGATAGGCGACGGATACGTAATGCTATTTAGAGGCACTCCGATAGTCGTACAGTTGTTGTTGCTTTACTACGTTTTGTTTCCGCTGCTGGGGTTAAAGGTAAACAATCTTTTAGTCGCTATTATTACGTTTGGTTTGAACAGTAGTGCGTATGTGGCGGAAATTTTGCGTTCCGGTATTTTATCGGTAGACGTAGGACAAATGGAAGCAGGACGGTCTTTGGGATTAAGCTATCCGACGACAATGTTGAGAATAGTAGTTCCGCAAGCTATGAAGAACAGTTTGCCGGCGTTGGGCAACGAGCTTATCGCGCTTGTTAAAGATACGTCGGTAGCTGGATTTATTGCGGTATTCGATTTGACGCAAGCGTTTAAGCTAATAGGTTCCGCAAGATACGAATTTATGATTCCGTATCTTATGCTTGCCATATTTTATTTGGTTATAGTAATGGTGCTTACCGTATTTATAAAACTTATCGAAAGGAGATTGCGCAAAGGTGACAGACGTTAGTATGGACAAAAGTATGGACAAAAAAAGTAATTTGATAGCTGCTGTCAATCTAACAAAAAAATTCGGTGAGTTATTGGTTTTGGACGACATATCGGTGGAAATCAATGAAGGCGAACGTGTCGCGATAATCGGACCGTCGGGCGGTGGTAAGAGCACCTTCTTGCGATGCTTGAACGTGTTGGAAGATCCGACAAGCGGTCACGTCCTATTCGAAGGAATCGACCTTACCGATCTTAGAATAGATATAAACAAGCACCGTCAAAGAATGGGCATGGTATTCCAGCAGTTCAATTTGTTTGCGAATATGACGATAATCAAAAATATCATGCTTGCGCCTGTTTCCATAGCTTGCAAAGCTATGCGCAATGCAAAAATAAATAATATTATCGTACCGCATTACAACAAGATACTCGAAAAATTCCGTGCAAAATTCGATAAGCAGACGGACGTCAAGCGTGCTAAGTTGGAAAATGAGATAGCTGAGCTAAAAGAGCAGTTGAAACCTATCGAAGCACAATGGGAAACCACGAAGAAGATTATCGATAAAGCAGGGAAGAAGATGGTCACTTACGACCCGAAGCTTACCGAACAAAAGATTAAAATAGTAAAAAAGATTGAGAAAGCCGAGCAACAACTTGCAAGGACGGTATATAAACAGCCTAAGGAAATTTTGGACGTCAACAAGACGTACATCGACGCGAACGGCATAGAGCTTAAAGGCAAGAAAGCAATCGTAGCGGAAGCTAAGGATAACGCTATGAGGCTTTTAAAACGCGTAGGGCTTGAAGAAAAGGCGAACGTCTATCCTTCTACGCTAAGCGGCGGACAAAAACAGCGCGTAGCCATAGCGAGGGCTTTGGCAATGAACCCGAAGGTTATGTTGTTCGACGAGCCTACCAGCGCGCTCGATCCCGAAATGGTCGGGGAAGTTTTGCAGGTTATAAAAGAGCTAGCCAACGAAGGAATGACTATGATAATAGTTACTCACGAAATGGGCTTTGCAAGAGAGGTCGCAACCCGTATTTTGTTTATGGACGCGGGTAAAATAGCCGAAGACGGTACTCCTCAACAAGTATTCGAATCTCCGTCAAACGAGAGATTGAAAGAATTTTTAAGTAAAATTCTTTAAAGAATGCTTGCGTACATCAAAGGGATTGGTATTGTTGTTGTTGCCTATCCCTTTTTATTTTTTAAGAATTTATTAATGTTTTTAACTTGCTTTAATGATATACTATTAAGTATATGAAATACGATTGCCTTATTATCGACGATGAAAAATTGTTAGCCGACAGCACGGCGGAGTACTTTAATTTGTTCGGAGTATCGACAAAGGTTTGCTACGGTGCGGAAGATTGCCTAAATTTCTTCAAGAATAATTCGGTGGATATAATTCTACTCGATATTAACTTAGGCGACGGGAGCGGTTTCGAACTATGCAAGGAACTGAGAAAGAGTACGCTTATTCCGATTTTGTTCGTGTCGGCTAGGACCAGTGACGACGATAAAATAATAGCGTTAAACATAGGCGGTGACGACTACGTTCAAAAACCGTATTCGCTAGGCGTGCTTTTAGCCAAGGTTAAAGCCGTATTAAAGCGTTACGGCACGAACGCGTCCGCGTATTTCGACGGGCACTTGAAGATAGATTCCCGACTAAGACAAGTTACCGTTGACGGATGCGAAATTAAACTTACCGCAATGGAATATAAGCTACTTAGATATCTTATGGAAAATGCGGGTAGGGTTGTTTCTAAAAATGAATTGTTTGATAGAGTTTGGGAGGATAAATTTACGGGTGACGGCACCCTTAACGTCCATATCAGGAGATTGCGCGAGGCGATAGAACCCGACCCGAATAACCCCGAGTACATTATTACGGTATGGAAAGAAGGATATAAATTCGAGAGGAAAAACAGATGAAGAAGGGCGTTGTGTTAATCGGTCTTTTAGCGGTATTTGTGGCGGAGATAATTATGCTTGCCGTTTTTATAGCTACCGATATTGATTTTTCGCAAGACGCCGTGGAAATAAATTCCGTTGTTAAAAGCGTAGAGAACGATTTTGAAAATCTCGATAAACACATTAATGAAACGAGTTTGGACTATGCGGTTATCACTACGGACGGCACCGTACTGTTTAGGACGAAAGAAGGTTTGAGCGAGGATATAAATTCCGCGGTCAAGCATAGGGATACGATAATGGATATATATTTAAACGGAACCGTTCATGGTAAGGTCATTATTTGCAATTCAGCCGAAGCCGATTTTTTGCGGCAAAAAAAATCGGTTGGAATAGTGTTTGGCATTCTCGTTGCGGTGCAGTTTCTGGTTTGCGTATTATATTCCGTGTATATTTATTATTCGGTAATCAGACCTTTTGGAAAGCTTAAAGGTTTTGCGGAAAGAGTAGCGGGTGGGAATTTGGATATTCCACTGGAAATGGATAGGGGCAACGTATTCGGCGCGTTTAGCGAAAGTTTCGATATTATGCGTTCGGAACTCAAAAAGGCGAGGATTGCCGAGGCGGAAGCAAATGCGAGTAAAAAGGAGCTCGTTGCAAAGTTGTCGCACGATATAAAAACACCCGTTGCAAGCATTAAGGCAGCGTCCGAAGTCGGACAAGCTCTTGCAAATGAAGAAAAAATAAAGGACAATTATTCCGAGATTATTCGGAAAGCCGATCAAATAACCACGCTTGTTAGCAATCTTTTTAATGCAACTTTGGAAGAGATGCAAGAATTGACTGTCACACCGACGGAAATGGACGCGGCGGAATTGAAAATTTTATTAAAAAATTCCGACTATCTTCACCGCGCAAATTTGCCGGACGTTCCGGAATGCCTTGTTTTTGCAGATAAATTACGCTTGCAACAAGTTTTCGATAATATTTTTGCAAATTCTTATAAATACGCGAATACTGAAATATCCCTGCAAATTGAAAAAGCGAACAGCTTTTTGTCAGTGGCTATTGAGGATAACGGCGGCGGCGTGGGCGACGACGAGTTGCCGCTCATAAAAAATAAATTCAAACGCGGCCGCAACGCGCAAGGATTGGATGGCGCGGGACTGGGACTGTATATTTCCGAATATTTTATGACGGCAATGGGCGGCAGACTAACAGTTGAAAACGGTATTCACGGTCTAAAAGTAACAGTGTTTATGCGATTGAGCGGCACGATAAATTAACAAGAGGCATGGCGTGAAAAACTCAATAAAAATTACACTCATTGTTTTAAGTAGTATAATCATAGCGGTTGGTTTGATTTTGGCAATTTCGTTTGTCATTTTAGAATGTAAGACAAAGAGTATAAACGACGATTTTTCCTCTTTGTATACGAATGCAAAATATAGTGAAGCTGTAAAAATAGACGGTATCGAAGTTATTACACAAGATATATCTTGCGGATATGCCGTTATCGAAATGTTGTCCGCATGGAACGGCGGTAACGTCACAGAAGAGGGTTTATTTGAGCAGTACGGTAAAGTCGTAACTTCTACCGGCGACTCTTTTTGCAAAGAATTAAAAAAACAGTTTTCCGATTATGACATTTGCAATTTTAAATATCTTAAAAATTCTGAGCTTATAGAAAAAGTTTACGCAAGTCTTGAAAGCGGTATCCCTGTTCCTTTTGAGTGGGCGGCAAAGTACAAAAACGAGTGGACTTTGCATTATTCGCTTCTTATAGGAATGGATATCCCCAATGACACCGTAACAGTTGCAAATCCTTATGGCTATATAGAAAACTTGTCAATAAAAGAATTTTTGGATAGAACGAGTTTTAAAGCGTTTGAAAATATGTCCTTCTTTTATCGGTTGGGATTTGCTTTCGGCGTGTTTGAAAAAAATTCCGTTTTTATTGTGACAAATAAAATTTAAGGAATTGTTAAAGATTTATTAAAGACATTTAAGATTGATAAAAGTAAAATGGACGCGTAAAAGGAGGTTTTTACATGCAAGAGATTCTATTGAAAACCGAAAGTTTAAGCAAGTCGTTTTCCAACGGCGGTGTGCAACAGCACGTACTGAAAAATATAGATTTAGAGCTGTATAAGGGGGATTTTACCGTTATAATGGGCGCGAGCGGAGCGGGTAAGTCAACGCTTCTTTACGCACTGTCCGGAATGGATACGCCAAGTTTAGGGAAGATAACGTTTGGCGATAAGGTTATATCCGATTTAAATTCCGACGGGCTTGCAGTATTTAGGCGCGAGCATTGCGGGTTCGTATTTCAACAAATATATCTTATTGACGGAATGAGCGTTATGGATAACGTGCTTTCCGCAGGACTGCTTGTGACCAAGGATAGAAAAAAGCTAGTCGAAAAAGCAAAAGAGCTTTTTAAGGCTGTGGATATTTCAGAAGATACTCAAAAAAAATTCCCGACGCAAATTTCGGGCGGTGAAGCGCAGAGAGTAGGTATCGTCCGCGCACTTATAAATTCGCCAGAAATGCTATTTGCCGACGAGCCCACGGGGGCTCTTAATTCCAAAACGGGCTTAGACGTTCTTGATACGCTGACTAAGTTTAACATGCAGGGGCAAAGTGTGGTTATGGTTACGCACGATATGCGTTCGGCACGTAGAGGCAACCGAATTTTATATATAAAAGACGGCGCGGTGCTCGGTGAGTGTGATTTGGGAAAATATGTTCACGGCGATGCCGAAAGGCATGAAAAACTTTCCGTATTCCTTAAAGAAATGGGGTGGTAAAATGGGAAAGAGTTTTCTTATTGCTCGTTCTAATTTGCGTAAGGCAAAAGGGCAAACGGTGTCTATTATCGTACTTATATTGATAGCGGCTATGATGTTCAATCTTTGGCTTATGCTCTCGATGGACTACAAAGCCAACTTTGACAGATACCACGATAAACTCAACTCCGAACACGTTACGCTTGCTATCGACGCCGATGCGGACGAAGTGCAAGAATTATTAACTCAAATGTTTGAAAGAGATTCCGACGTAAAAGAATATCATTTGGATCGCTGTATGCGTATGGTCGGCTCGTTTCCTTATAACGGAGGGATGATGAACGGCGAGTTTGTTTTCATGGATAAGCAAATGGCTACCACACGCGCAATAGGCAGATCCGAAATTGTTGAAGAGAGCGATTTAAACAGCGGAGTATATTTGCCTATGCTGTATAAATCGGACGCTTTTTCGGTAGGCAAAACGATTGAACTGACTATCGGAAGTAATCCCGTAAATTATACGATATGCGGGTTTTTTAACAGCACGATGCTGGGGTCACACAATTGCACGTTCACACAAATTATCCTTACCGAAGATAAATACGTCGAACTTGAAAATTTGAATTATGCGCCACAAACGACAATATGCTCGGTGCGGTTGAAGGATAAATCAATCAATCTTAATTATGAAGCAAAGTTAAAAGCCGGAGTTTCGGAGCGCTTCCCCAACACTCGTATTATGAGCAACTGTTACGACATCGTTGCGCAAGCTCGGTATATTTCGCAGGGGATATGTTCGATTATTATGAGCGCCATGGCGTTTTTCGTACTCTTGATTGCGATTGTCGTAATCGTATCTAATATTATTAATTATATTCAAGTCAATATTAAAAATCTCGGTACGCTTAAAGCCGTAGGGTATACGTCAAGGCAACTGGTGTGTGCACTTTTATTACAGTTTTTGGGGCTGACAGTTATTGCTGCAATCGTGGGCGTAGCTCTGTCATATGCGGTTTTTCCCGCTGTAAATTCTATGATGATTGCACAGACGGGAATACCGTATGTAATTCACTTTTTACCGTTACCCGTGCTTATATCGATTTTGATTTTAGGTGGCGCGGTTGCGCTCGCCGTATACATCGCGTCTCGCCGAATAAAGAGAATTGAGCCTATCTTAGCCCTACGTTCGGGCTGCCAAACTCATAATTTTAAGAAAAATCGCATTCCGCTTGAAAGTGCGAAGGCTCCCTTGAATTTTGCGCTAGCGCTCAAAACTACGCTTTCGGCAACGAAGCATAATATAACCGTTTTTGTAACGATGATCGTATTGTCTCTCATAGTCGTATTTTCGGCGGTTATGACGGAAAACGCAATTATCGACATGACGCCGTTTTTGAATTTGATAGTAGGCGAAACGGCAGACAGTGCAATTAACGTAGCAATAGAATCCGAAGAAGATTTTCTTGCGGCAGTAAATGCAGATAGCAAAACGGAAAAAGTCTATCTCTATAACTCTTTGAACGTAGCGCACGTCGGAGGGGTGGACCTTTTGGCGACGCTTTGCGACGATTTTTCAAAGGTTAATAATCAGAGCGTGGTATTTAAAGGCAGGTTCCCCAAATACGATAATGAAATTGCAATCGCCGCAAAATATGCGAAAGAGAAAGGCTTTGCAATCGGTGATGAAATAGAAATTACGGCGAACGGGAATACAAAAAAATATCTTATTTGCGGATTTACTCAAATAACGAACAACCTCGGCAAAGATTGCCTTTTGACAAGAGAGGGTTATGAGCGGCTCGGTGAGCTTATAAACGTAACTTATTATATCAATCTTGCGAAAGGCACGGATATAGACGCTTTTAACGAAGAAATGTCCAGCAAGTTCGAAGGCGGTGTAAATGCCGTGATTAACGTTGATGCAACACTTGACGGAGCGGCAAGCGTTTACGTTTCCTTGATAACTATCCTGGTTATTGCGATACTTGCACTTTCGGCTATTATCATAGTGTTCGTCTTATATTTGCTTGTCAGAACGACTCTTAATAATAAATTGCGCGATTACGGTATTTTAAAAGCATTGGGTTTCACATCGAAACAGCTGATTTTGCAAACGGCGTTATCGTTTATGCC